>DATASG010000349.1:0-6303 GCA_036269295.1 Vicinamibacterales bacterium
CTTCTTCGAGCCCGGGGTGTTCGGTTGGCCCGAGCACGCCTGCCGCGGTTGCTCACTCGGCGCCGACCAGGTCGCCCAGCTCGCCCATCTCAACACGCGCGACACCACCCTCGCCTACGCCTCGCGCGCGCCGCAAGCGGAGATCGCGCGCCTGAAAGCGCGGATGGGCTGGGAGATGCCCTGGTACACGATCACGGACAGCTTCGACGTGGACTTCGGCGTCCATGAGTGGCACGGCCACAATGTGTTCTTTCGCGACGGCGAGCGGGTGTTCCGTACCTACTTCGTCAACAGCCGCGGCGACGAGGCGATGGGGACCACCTGGAGCTACCTCGACATCACGCCGCTCGGCCGTCAGGAGACCTGGGAGGATTCGCCGGAGGGTTACCCCCAGACCCCGCCGTACAAGTGGTGGAACTGGCACGACAACTACGACGCCGAGGCTTCCCCCAACCCGCGGTGGGTGGAGGTGTCCGACGCCGGCGAGGCGACGTTCTAAACCTTTGCCCTGAACTTCCTGGCCCGCGCTGCGAGCGTCGTCAGCCACCGGATTTCCAGGTCGGTGCCGGTTCGGAACAAGTCGATCCACTCGGGCGGCAGCCCCGAGAAGTCGATCTTGTGGCGTCCCCAGTCCGGACGCCGGCCGTCGTAGTCGGTGAAGCCGTACTGGCGCGCCAGCTCCCACGAGCTGAGGAGCGAGCCGGTGCGGCGCCGCACTTTCGGATCCGCGGCGAGCGCGGCGATCGCTCGCCCAACGAAGAGCGGTGACTCCGACACCAGGAAGTTGGGATCCTTCCTGCCCGCTTCGCGCCAGGTGTCCTCGGTCACCCCGAAGTGCTGCAGCATGCTTTCCGAGCGAAGGAAGCCGGGCGTGACGGCCAGGACGGTGATGCCGTGCGCCGCGAGCTCGGTGGCCCACTGGAGCGGGAGCACCTTCTGCGCGGCCTTGACGGCGTGGGCCACCGGGTTCGCGCCGCCGCCGATGATGTCGTTTTCCGTGACCTCCACGATCAGGCCACGCTTCGAGGGCAGCATCGCGATCGCGGCATGCTTCGCGGTGATGATGCGCGATGTGAGCCCCTGCCGGAACATCGGGTCGGCGTGGCTCAGATCCGCCTGCCACAGGAAACCGTGCTGTTTCAGCAGCGGATCTTCTCCTGCGACGCTGTCGACGACGATGTCGAGGCGGTGGTGGGCGCGGAGGATCCGGTGGCACAGCGCCGCGACCTGACGCTCGACCGTGTGATCGACGCGCACGGCGATCGCGGCGCCGCCGGCGGCCTTGATCAGCGCCGCCGTCTCGTTGATGGTCTCGGGCCGCCCGTACGGCGACGGCTTGCCGGTGACGCTGCGGCCGGTGCAGTAGACCGTCGCGCCGGCTGCGGCGAGCGCGCGTGCGATCCCGCGGCCGGCGCCGCGGGTTGCGCCGGCGACCAGGGCCACGCGCCCAGTCAGCGGCGCCCGGGGCGATGTCTTCGCTCTCGTGTTCCGTGTCATGTTCGTCTGCTCCGCCGTTCGTGACCGCTTGACTGAAGCTAAACGACCATTTAGTTTATGTCAAGGAACAGCGATGAGCCCACGCCGGCGGAAGGCGGAGGACGCGGACGTATTCGCGGCGATGGTGCGGGTGATGCTGCGCCTCGGACCGGCGGAGCTGACGCTCGGCGCGATCGCGGCGGAGGCGGGCGTGACGGCGGGCGCCCTGGTGCAGCGGTTTGGCTCCAAGCGCCGGCTGCTGCACGCGCACGCGAGCTACGCCGCCGCCAGCGGCGACATCGGCTTCGGTAAACCTCGCACCGCGCGCACGTCCTCGCCGCTCAGGGCACTGCGCGCCGTCACGGCGGCGTACGCCAAGCTGGCCGAGTCGCCCCGCGCCGCGCTGCGGAATCTCGCCTACCTGCAGAACGACCTGGCGGACCCGGTGCTCCGCAGACATCTGCTGCGGCTGAATCGGGCCACCCGGGCTCGCTACGAGCAGCTGCTCGCCGCCGCCGTTGCAGCGGGGGAACTGCGCGCTGCGACCGACGTTCAGGAGCTGGCGCGGATGATCGAAGTCACGCTTGGGGGCTCGTTCCTGGCCTGGACGATCTATCGCGAGGGGCTGGCGGCGAAGCATCTGCGCCAGGATTTCGACGCGACGCTCCGGCCGTACCTGGCGCACGGGCGTCGAGAGGGCCAGGTGACGACATGAGGCCGGCACTGTGTGTCGTGAGCGTGGCGGAACATACCGGCTGGGCGCACCTGGTCTGCGTGGCGGCGCGCGGCAACGTGCCGGCGGTGATTGCCCGCCGACGCGTGGTGCTCATTGACCAGGGTCTGCCGACATTGCCCTACGAACATGACACGACCGCCATGCGGGAGGACGAGGCCGATGCGGTCATCGCGCGAGTAAGGCGATCAATCGCCGCCCGCACCTCGGACGCATTGCGGCGAGTCGTGACCGAGCTGGCGCCCGCGCATCGCGCTGTCGCCCTCGCGATTCGAGAGCCCCCGTTTGAGGACCTTCCCGAAACGGTCACGCCAGTAAGGACGTCCTATCGGCTGCTCTGCGCCGCGGACGGCATGCTCTATCAACTGGCCATCTGCCGCGCGGCCCGGCAGCTGAAGCTCGACGTACAGATGTGTCGCCGCGGCGAGGAAATGATACGGGCCGCGCAGCGGCTGGGCGTGACCGAGGCCGACGTCGAGGAGTTCGTCAGTCGCACCGGCAGGCCGGCCGGCCCGCCGTGGACGCCTGAGCACCGGCGCGCGTACGCGGCTGGCATCGCGGTGCTGGCGGCGCACCTGCGCGGGCGTCTCAGGGTTCAACCTCGCCGTTAGTTCAGCGCGCGGCGTCATGCGAATTCTCCACAAGCTGGAACCGGAGAAACGCGAGTGTTTGTCTGACGATGTCGCGCGAGGCGTCGGTGTCTTCGTCCAGGTCAAAGGCGTGTGCGCCGGACGGATAGTTGATCACGTTCAGCGGGAGATTCCGCTCCAGCGCCCTGGTCAGGAACATATCGAGCGAGGCGTTCAAGCCGGCGAACTGATCCTTGCCCGCTCTGACGACGAGCAGTGGGATGTCGCTCGGCAGATCGTCGATCGAGCGTCCGGCACACGCGTTGGCGAAACCGTAGGTTCGTGACATGTCGGCGACCGTCGTCGATCCGTCAAGGTCCAGCGTGAATCCATAGAGCAGGGCGGCGCATGTGAGGTGTCCGTCCTGCATCAGCGCCGACAAGGCCACGGCGACGTTGGCGGAGGCCGCGAGCAAACCGATCCTGTGGGGGTCCACACCCAATGCGGCGGCGTTCCGCCTGAGGTGCTGAAGCACGGCATGAATATCGGTCGCGGGCGTGCGTGTGGTGTAGACGACGGCGACCATGCCCGAAGCGGCCAGCAACCGCGCCCACGACGTGCTCATGCCAAATTCCTTGAACTGGCATCCGAGCGAAAGCGGCACTCCCACGTCCCGATATCCGAGCACGATGACGACCGCCGGTAGACGCGCATCGTCATTCGCCCGCGGCGGGGAATAGAGGTCCATCCTCAGCCCCTCGTCCCCCGCCTCGTAGACGATGTCCAGACGAGCCGTCACCGTGTGGACCGCCGGCATGGTGTAGCGGACGGTCTTCAGGGTCATCGGATGTCGTTCAGCCTGGCCGCCCATGATGGACTCCATTCGGCGTACTGCCGAGACCGTCAAAATATCGCCACACAGACACAAAGACACAGAGACTCAAACCACCGAGCCACGGGGTCACCGAGATCCGAGCGCACGCTGCCGCCGCAACGCGGCGGGCGACGCGTTCGAGACGCTGTGTCTTGTGCCTCTGTGGCTTGGCTGGAAACGGAGTGCGCTCACTCTAGCCAACCGCCGCGGGGAGAGTCAAGATCGTGAAGCGACGTCGGTCTCGATTCGTCCTACTCGGCGCGAAGGGCGATCACCGGATCGATGCTCGTCGCTCGCCGCGCCGGGAACCACGACGCGCACTCGGTGACCAGCAGCAGAAAGACTGACAGTGCGAGGTAGACCACCGGGTTGGCCGCGTCGACCTCGAAGAGCGTCTGCCGCAGCAGTTGCGACACCGCGAGCGCGCCGGCGATCCCGACGACGATCCCGAGGAGCGTCAGACGCCGGCCATGACCAAGCACCAGGCGCATCACGACGCCCGGCGAGGCACCAAGCGCCATGCGCAGGCCGATTTCGCTGGTGCGGAAGGTCACGAGGTGCGCCATCACGCTGTAGACGCCGAGGCTCGCGAGCACGAGCGCCAGGACCGCGAATCCCCCCAGCAGCATCAGCGCCAGCCTGCGATCGGCGACCGTCTGCGCGACCCGCGCCGAAAGCGGCTGTGGTTGCAGCAGCGGGAGATCCGGGTCCACTGAGCGCAGCGCCTCGCGCACGACCGGCAGCATGGCCGCGGGCGTGAGGTTCGTCCGCACGAGGATGTTCGTGAAGGCCTCCGGCCGTTGCAATGCCGGCAGGAAGTAGTCCGCGTCCGGCGGCGCGCTCAAACGGCTGCCGCGCACGTCGGCGGCGACGCCGACAATTTGCGACGGCGATTGCGCCATGCCGGTGACCAACGTGCGCCCGATCGGGTTCTCGCCCGGAAAATGTCGCCGCGCAAACGTCTCGTTGACGATGACCACGTGCGGTACCCGAGAACTATCGCGCTCGTCGAATTCACGACCGGCGAGAATCGGGATACCAAGCGTGGCGAAGTACCGCGGCGAGACCAGATGGCGGTTCGCCTGCGGACGCTCGCTCAGCGGCGGGACCGGCCGGCCGCCGACCGCCACCGGCGCCAGCGTCTGCCCGCCGGTCAGAGGCACGCTGTCGGTGAGTGCGGCCGAGCTGCTGCCTGGCAGCGTCGCCAAGCGTTGGTACAACTGCTCGTAGAAGGCGACCAGCTTCTGGCGGTCGTAGCGCGTCGGCGGCAGCGCGAGTTGACCGGTGAAGACGCCGCCCGGTTCGAATCCCGGCTTGACCTGCTGCAGCCGGGAGAAGCTCGTCAGCAGCAAGCCCACGGCGATCAAGAGCACCAGCGATAGCGACACTTCGGCGACGAGCAGGCCGGATCTCAGGCGGCCGCCGGATCCGACCGATCCGCGTCCCGCTGCCTTCAGCGCCTCCTGCACGTTGACATTCGCCGCCTGCCACGCCGGCAGCAGGCCGATCGCCAGCCCGGTGATGAGCGAGACCGCGAGCGTGAAGCCCAGAGCCAGCGGATCGATGCGGATCTCGATCAGGCGCGGAATGAAATCGGCGCCAAAGGCGACCAGGGTTTCAATCGCCCACTGCGCCAACAACAGCCCCACGACGCCGCCAAGAAACGCGAGCAGCACGCTTTCGGTGACGAGCTGGCGGATCACGTCGAATCGCGTCGCGCCCAGCGCAAAGCGGGCCGCAATCTCGCGCCGCCGGCCGGCAAAGCGCGCCAGCACCAGGTTGGCGATGTTCGCGCACGCAATCAGGAGCACACATCCGACAGCGCCGAAGAGCAGGAGATAACTCTGTCGCTGCTGCCCGACCGCATCGTCCAAAAGCGGCATGACGTCAATGCGCGACGGCGCGTCGACGTTGGCGGGGTGCGCGGCGCGGTAGTTGGCAGCGACGACGTTCATCGCTTCGCGCGCCTGGGTCAGCGACACGCCAGGCTTCAGCCGGGCGATGGCTTGAAAGAAGAAACCGCCGCCGTCCAACTGCGATTGAACGAGGAATGGCACTTCGGCAGGCCGCGGCACCCAGATCTGAAGCTGATTGAGCGGGAACGCGGTTGCGGCCTCTGGCAGGACGCCGATGATCACGTAGGGTGCGCCGTCGAGCGTGAGTGCCTGGCCCAGCACTGAGGGGCCGCGATTGAAGCGCTGCTGCCACATCGCATGGCTGATCAGGACGACGTGCTGGCCGCCGGGCGAATCTTCGGCCGGCGAAAAACCGCGACCGATCGCCGGCTGCAGGCCCAGCGCGGGCAGGAGCGCCGCCGAGGCCTGGAGGCCAATGAGCTGTTCCGGATCGCTGCGGCCGGTCAACGTGAACGGGTTGCCGATCGACAGCGCGAGATCGCTGAACACCTGCTGCTGCTCCTGGACGGCCAGGTACCGCGTATAGGAGAAGCCGACGCGCGTCAGGTTCTGCGCCTCGTTGGTCGAGCTCAATCGGACGAGCCGGTCCGGTTCGCGATACGGGAGCGGACGCAGAAAGATCGCGTTGACGACGCTGAAGAACGCGACGTTGGCGCCGATCCCGAGGGCGAGTCCGAGGACGGCGACCAGCGTGAAGCCGGGCGACTTGAGCAGCTGACGGATTGCGTAACGGAC
>DATASG010000350.1:0-6324 GCA_036269295.1 Vicinamibacterales bacterium
CTTGGTGACGCGAATCATCTCGTCCATCACGTCCGAGAGCCGGCGCTGCTGTTCCACGTACGGCACGAACGTGCGGGCCGGCAGATCGGTGTCGAGGTGCTCGAGGACGGACAGTGACGTCACAACGTCGAAGCTGGCGTCGGCAAAAGGCAGCGCGCGCATCGAGCCGGCGACGGCACGCATCTCGCCGGCACGGCGGCAGACGATGTCGTTGACGCGCTTCTGAAAGCCGCCCCAACTCGTCTCCGCCGGCCGCGACAAATCGAACGTCGTGACGACGGCGCCGGCATGGCTCATCCAGCGCGGAAACGTACTCCCGCCGGTGCCGACATCGAGCACCCGCAGGCCCGACCATTGGCCGAACGCCCGGAGCAGCGTGCCGTACTCGAACACGATTTGCCCTCCCAGGCGTTGCGAGTTCATGACCTCGTACAGGTAGAGGTCGAAACGCTCCAGCGCCGACCGCTCCCATCCCAGCGCTCTCGGCCGGCCCGAGTTGAACATCACGTTCGCGACACCGGTGCCGTCACGGCGGCCTGGATACACGGCGGCTCGGGCCCGTGCCGTCATCATCCCTGCGGCCTGGCGAACGACCCGCCAGCCATACGACAGACGTGCCGCCGTGGTGGGCCTGGCAGTTGTCACGTCCGACCTCGCAGGTGCTCAAATACCTTGGTGCACGCTCGTATCACGTCGTCGGCATCGGCGTCGGTGAAGGCCGCGGAGATCGGCAAGCGCACGAGCGAGGCGGCGACACGATCGGTGACCGGCAGCTCGACCTCCGCGATGTCCGCCGACTCCCGTGCGTAGGGCGCGGAGTGCAGCGGCACGTAGTGAAACGCCGCGCCGATCCCCTCGGCCTTCAGCGCGCGAATCACCCAGTCGCGCCGCGCCGGATCGACGAGGATGGCGAACACGTGCCAGTTCGGGCGGCAGCCGCCCGGCACAGCCGGCAGCTGGACGAGGTCGGGAAACGGCGCCAGGCCGGCCAGCAGCCGCTCTGCCTGCTGCGTCTTGCGGCGCGTAATCTCGGGCAGCTTCCTGAACTGCTCGACCGCCACCGCCGCGAGCAGCTCGGACAGAACGTAGCTGCTGCCGACGCCGACCCAGGTGTACTTGTCGCGCTCGCCGCGGAGAAAGGCGGTGCGATCGGTGCCCTTCTCGCGCAGAATCTCCGCGGCGCGTGCGTACGACTCGTCGTCGCGCACAATCAGCGCGCCGCCTTCACCGCAGACCAGATCCTTGGTCTCGTGAAACGACAGCGCGCCCAGAGCGCCCACCGCGCCGAGCGCCTGGGTTCCGCACGTGGCGTTGACGCCGTGGGCCGCGTCTTCGATGACGATCAGCTGGTGCGCCGAGGCGATGGCGGCGAGCGCGGCCATGTCGCACGACATCCCGGCGTAGTGCATCGGCAGGATCGCGCGCGTGCGATCGTTGACACGCCGTGTCACGTCGGCGGGGTCGAGGCCGAACGTGATCGGATCGATGTCGGCGAAGACAGGCCGCGCGCCGGCCTTGATCACCGCGTTGGCGGTGGAGACGAACGTGAAGCTGGGAAGGACGACCTCGTCGCCCGGCCCGAGCCCGGCGACCTGCACGGCCATCTCGAGCGCCGCCGTGCACGAGTTGAGCGCGAGGACGCTGCGGGCACCGGTCGATGCTCGAAGCAGGGTTTCGAGCTCGCGCCCCTTGGCGCCGTCGCCGCACACGTGCGTGCTTGCCAGTACTTCCGAAATTGCGATCTGCTCGCGCTGGTCGAACCACGGCCGGTGCAGAGGCAGGCGGGACACCCGAACCGGGCTGCCGCCATCGATGGCGAGCACGTCTCTCGAGATCATCGGAGCTGGCTCTTCACTTCGTCCGGAGTACCGGCGGTCGCGCGGCGGCGCGGCGGCCGGAGATACGTCAACCAGTCACCGAAACCGAGGCCAAGCAGGCGAAGGCTGCTGGCCGCGGCCGCGAAACGGCGGCGCTTGCAGTGACGGTAGATGCCGCGCGCCTGGCTGAACGCAAAATTGCGCTTGGCGAGCTCCAGCGCTTCCCCGGAGAGCGGGCACTGCGCCGAGTTCAGCATCCGCCACATCTCGCCGGCGGCGCCGGCGTAGGCAATCACGCTGTCCGGCTTGGTCAGCTCCTGCCCGGTGTGAACGCGATAGTAAAAGAGGTCCCCGGGCACCAGCAGCACGTTGACGGTGACACATGCACGCAGCCAGAACAGATAGTCGCCGGCGTACGCCGTCTCTGGAAAACCGCCGAGCGCCCTGAAGGCGTCGGTCCGAAAGAGCGCCGACGCGGGGCCCTGGTGGAAGAGGCCCAGCCCCAGGAACTCCCGTTCGTACGCAAGACGCGGCGTCAACAGCATTGGACACGGCCCGCCCGGCCAGCTGCCGGATCCCGAGAGCGCGAACGCAGCGCGCGGCTCCGCGTCCAGCAACTCGAACATCGTGGACAGGCAGTGGCGGTACATCACGTCGTCGGAATCGTGGTACTTGAGGAAACGGCCCCGCGCCAGGTTCGCGACCCGCCGCCGGTTGCCGTAGTCGCCAAGGTTGCGCTCGTTGATCGAGACGCGGATGCGAGGGTCGCTCGCAGCGTAGGCATTCGCGATCTCGACGGTGCGGTCGCTCGAGCGATCGTCGCTGACGATGAGCTCGAAGTCGGTCCACGATTGCGCCAGCACGCTCTCAATCGCTTCGGCGATGAACTCCTCGCGGTTGTACGACGTGAGCAGAACGCTGATGCAGGGTGCGTGGGACATGCGGCGCGAAGTCAGCGTGGCCAGGCGTAGGCGATGCGGTGCGCGAGCTCGGCGGCGGTGACGGCGGCGAGCACCACGAAGCGCGAGCGCTCGAGCGCCGGCTCACCCGCCCGTGCGAAATCAGCGTGGGTGGTGAAGCCGGCCGTGAAACCAAGGTCCCTGGCGATCGCGATGGTCTCAGCGGTGTAGTCCTGGCGCGGGGCGCCGAAGGGATAAGCAACCGCGTCAACGCGCTGCCCGCTCCACGACTCGAGCGTGGATCGACACGACGCCATCTCGTCGCGCTGCACCGCGGCCGGGGCGTTCGCCAGCGGCACGTGGGAAGCGGTGTGGACGCCGATCGTGAATCCGGCGGCGGCGAGCTGCCGCACCTGGTCCTCGGTCATCGGCGCGAGCGCGGGCGCCGCGCTTGCCGGCGCATCGTCTTCCGCCGCCGCCCGTCGCCAGGCTTCGTCACCGAACGCCCGCAGATCCGCGACCGCGGCGGCGCCTCTGGCACGGGCCACGGCGTCGAACCAGAACAGCCGCTGACGCCGGAGCGGCTCGGAGCAGATAAAGATCGTCGCCGGCACCTTGTGCCGCAGCAAGACCGGGCGCGCCAGCTCGAAGACGCTGCGGTAGCCGTCGTCGAACGTGATCAGCACCGGCCGCGCCGGCAGCGGGCGGCCGAGCGCCTGCGCGTCGCAGAACGTCTGCAGGTCGATCGGATGGCAGCTCTCCGCGATCATCTGGATCTGCTCCGCGAAGGTCGCCGCGATCACGTGCAGGTTCGCGAACGGGATGCTGCCGTCGTCTGCCGACTCGCGAATGCCGTGGTAGCAGAGCGTCAGCACACCTGGGAACGACGAGTGCTCCAGCCGATTCGCGTACCAGCCGCTGGCCAGCAGGCCGGTCTTGACTGAATCGGCAAAGGGCATCGTGGTCGTGGTCATCGGCGGCCGAATGCGGACCGAATCACTCGCACTGCCAGGTTCGGCATCCACGGCCGATCGAGCCGGCTGCCATACCGGAGGCGCGGGTTGACCGGTCTCGGCCGCTTGAGCTCCTGCCACCGCGCGAACAGCTGCTGGTAACCCGCGGTGCGGTGATTGGCATCGAAGCGCGTCGCGACCGTGTTGCGTACGGCGGCGCTCATCTCCTCGACCCGCGCCCGATCGCCATCGAGCGCCAGGATCGCGTCGGCGAACGCGCCGATGTCGCCGACGCCGGGACGATAGCCGGAGACGCCGGGCGTGACAACGTCGGGGATCCCGCTCGGCAGATCGCTCACCACCGGCACCACGCCGGCGGCGCCGGCTTCAAGGAGAGCGACCGGCAGTCCTTCGTTGCGACTCGGCATCACCAGGACGTCGTGCTCCTGGTATGTCTGCAGCACGCCGGCCTTGTCGCGCTGACCGAGCCATCCAATGTCACGGCGATCGCTCCACGCGGCGCGCAGGGCCTGCTCGTCGGGGCCGGCGCCCTGCAGCGTCCATGACGGATCGACGCCGAGCTCCCGCAACCGCCGGTCGATCAACGGCAGGTCGAAGATGCCCTTGTCGTCAGACAGCCTGCCGACGTAAAGGAGCCGCAGCTTGCCGGGCGCGGGCCGGCGGACGGCTGCGGGAATGTCGACGCCATAGGGCAGCAGGAAAATCGATTCGTGGCGATCCGGCAGCAGCTCGCGCAGCCGCGCCGCCATCCGTTCGGTGTAGGTGACGAAGGCGTCGATGGTGTGCTGATGACGGACCGCGAGGTCGTAGTAGAAATCGAAGTCGCCGTGGTTGATCGCGAACACCGCGCGCCCGGTGTCGTGAATCGACGTCAGCGCCAGCTCGATCCAGTCGTTGGCCACCACCACGCCGGGGCCGTAGGGGATGGTGCGAGCGAGGCGCCGCAGCACGGCGTGGACGTTCTCGTTCGGCAGGCGGTAGTCGAACCGCACCTCGCGATCGGCGCCGAGCGGTTCGTCGATTGTTCGATCGCGCTCGTTGGCGTTCTGCGTCCGGACGGCGGCGTAGCTGAACCCATCCGGCCGGCGGTGCGCCAACAGATTGCCGACGTAGCTGAACACCCCGCCGAGCTTGTTCGGCAGCGCATAGACGACCTCGGGCCGTGCCACGGTCACGGGGTTGCCGCCATGACCGGCTGCGTCAGCAGCCATGCAATCGTGCGCTCGAGCCCGGCTTTCAGGTCGACACGGGGCTCGAACCCGAGCGATCGGACCTTGGCGATGTCGGCGTACCACCGCAGCGTGTCGCCGGCAAACGACCGTCCGGTTGGCCGCACGACGATGTCCGGATAGCCCATCATCGCCGCGATGGTGCGCGCCAGCTCGAGCAGCTGCACGGGCCGGCCCGAGGCGACGTTGTATTCCTCGCCCGGCGCGCCCTGGGTGGCGACTATTTCCAGGCCGCGCACCGCATCGTCGATGAACAGGTAGTCGCGGACCTGCGTGCCGTCACCAAAGATCGACAGCTCGTCGTGGTTCTGCTGAATCTTGCGGACGATGTCGTGGATCGCGAAGCGGAACATGCCGACGCCGTAGACGCTGAAGAGCCGCGCGATGCGCACGTCGAGGCCGTAGGAGCGGTGATAGGCGTGGCAGTAGGCCTCGCCGCCGAGCTTGCCGGCGGCGTAGGGTGACGTCGGCCGCGGAAATGCCCGTTCGGGAAGCGGCAGGACATTCGAGGGGTCGAAGATCGACGCTGTCGACGGAAACACGACGCGGCTGCCGGCATGGCGCGCCGCCTCGAGCACCTCGAACACGCCGCGGAAGGTGTTATCGAAGTCGTGCCTCGGGTTCCTGACCGACGCGGCGACGTCGGCCGACGCGGCCATGTGGAACACCGTCGTACGGTTGTCGAGCAGCCCATCGAGCGCGCCTTCGCGCGCGACGTCGACCAGGCGCACTGCCTGGCCGGGGTCGGGAAACGCCTTGCGATCGACGGCGATGACCTCCCACCCGCCGGCACGGAGGTGGCGGACGAGTGCCGTGCCGATGAAGCCGCTGGCGCCGGTGACGATCGCGCGGCGTTGTGTCTCACTCATGGCGGATGGCGATGCCGACACCGAAGCCGAGCTCGGTGAACTCGAAGGTCGAATACGACCGGCGGCTGCCGACGACGTCGCGCCAGACGCGCGCCAGCTCGGGGTGCGACGGATTCGAAATGTCGTCGAAGACGAGGGCGCCGCCCACCTTCAACCGCGGGATCACGGTTTCGAGGTCGGCGCGGGCACCGGCCTCTGAATGGTCGCCGTCGACGGTGATCAGGTCGTAGAACCGATCCGGGTTCTCGGCGAAATAGCGCGGCAGCACGAGGTGTGAATCGCCGATGAGAAACTCGAGCGCGCCGGTGAAGCCGACCCGCGACAGCTCGGCAGTGATCAGTTCGGGCCCGGGATTGTCCATGCCGGCGTAGCCTTCCACGAACATATCGCAGGCAAGGAAATCGCACGCCGGACAAACCGACGCCACCATGGCGAGACTGCGGCCGCGGCGGACGCCGATTTCGAGATAGCTCGCAGGGTGGAGTCCGGCCGCGAGCGTCATCAGCGCGGTGTTGATGTCCGCGAACTGCCAGGTC
>DATASG010000351.1:0-9798 GCA_036269295.1 Vicinamibacterales bacterium
GCGCGTCACGAGTCCCAACATTCTATACAATCCGCTCATCAGACCATGACCACATTGCGGATGGCGGATTTGGGATTGCGGATAGCCGGGACGATCGTCGTCGTCGCCGCGACGGTGGGCGCGCAGCAGAAGGCGCAGGAGCCGACCCGGGTCGCGAACCTGCACGCCGACACCATGCGCCCGGCGATCCTCGGCAGCCACGGCATCGTCGCCGCGGGCCGGCATTATTCGGTATCGGCCGGCGTGCGGATCCTGCAGCAGGGCGGCAACGCCGTCGATGCCGGCGTTGCGTCCGTGCTCGCCGCCTCGGTCTGCGAGATCTCGCACTTCGGCTTCGGCGGCGAAGCGCCGACGATGATCTACGACGCGAAGACGAAGGAGGTCATCGTCATCAACGGCCAGGGCCCGGCGCCAAAGGCGGCAACGCCGGCGCTGTTCGCCGAGCGCGGCCTCGTGCCCGGCAACGGTCCCCTCGGCGCGACGATTCCGGCGATGCTCGACGCGATGGCGCTCGCGCTCGAAGCGAAGGGCACGATGCACCTCGATCAGGTGTTGCAGCCGGCGATCGAGCTCGCCGATGGGTTCCCGATGTACGAGTTCCTGCGCAACTTCTTCGTCACCGAGCGTAAGGCGACCGAACAGTGGGAGTGGTCGAAGAAGACCTATTACCCGGACGGCCGCGTGCCGCAGGTCGGCGAGATCTTCCGGCAGCCGAACCTGGCCCGCACGCTGCGGGCGATCGCGGCCGCCGACCAGGCATCGTTCGCGAAAACCCACAACCGGATCGCCGCGATCCACGCCGGCCGCGACACGTTCTACAAGGGCGACATCGCACACCGCATCGCCGACGCCGACAGGGCCGCCGGCGGCGTCTTCAGCTACGACGATCTCGCCTCGTACCGCGGTGCGATCGAGAAACCGGTGACGACCAGCTTCCACGGCTACGACGTCTACAAGGCCGGACCGTGGAACCAGGGGCCGGTGCTGCTGCAGACGCTGAACATCCTCGAAGGTATCGACCTGAAATCGTTCGGGGCCAATTCCAACGAGTACATTCATCGGCTGCACGAGGCGATCAAGCTCGCCTACGCCGACCGCAACGCCTACTACGGCGACCCGGCGTTCTCGAAGGTGCCGATGACCGGCCTGTTGTCGAAGGCATACGCCGCCGAGCGGCGGGCGCTGATTGGACCCCAGGCCTCGCTCGAACAACGCGCCGGCAATCCGTTCAGGTTCGATCCGGCGGTCAAGGCGCCGCCGACCGCCTACACCCCGCACTCACAGGGTCAGAGAAGCGGCGCCACCGCCGGCGACACCACCTGCGTCGACGTCGTGGACAAGGACGGCAATCTCTTCAGCGCCACGCCGAGCTCCGGCTGGCTGCTCTCGGGCGCGTTCATCGCCGGCGACACCGGCGTGCCGCTCTCGAACCGGATGACGGTGTTCGATCTCGATCCGCTCAGCCCGAACGTCCTGGTCGGCGGCAAGCGGCCGCGCACGACCCTGACCCCGACCATCGTGCTGAAGGACGGCAAGCCGTTCCTCGCCATCAGCACGCCGGGCGGCGACAGCCAGGATCAGCAGATCCTGAACGTGCTGCTGGAGGTGATCGTGTTCGGCAAGCAGATCCAGGACGCAATCGAGGCGCCGCGCGTCAATTCGCTCCACCCGTTCGGATCGTTCGACAGCCATGCGAGCGATCCGGGTGTGCTGGAGATCGAGAACCGCATTCCCGAGGACGTGCGCAGCGCCCTCACCGCCCGCGGCCACAAGCTGAGGGTCATCGGACCGTATGCCATGAGCACCGGCGTCGTCGCCGTCGGCGTCGACCCCGACAACGGCACCCTGAGAGGCGGCGCGGACGTCCGGCGCGAGCGCTATATCTTCGGGTGGTAATGGAGCGACTTGGCGAATTGGAGAATTGGAGAATTGGCGAATTCAACTCGCCAACTCACCCACTCCCCCACTCACCAGTTTCAGAGATGTGAGCCGAGCGGGTCGTGCATGCGCCGCCCGTGCTCCAGCGACATCAGGACGATGTCGGCCGTGACCGGCGCCTTCCTGAAGATCTCCTCACCCACCGCGTCGGCGATGGCGTTCATGACCGAGCCGTAGCCGGCACCCACCGGCGGCTCGCCGACACCACGTGCGCCCACCGGTGTCTCCGGATCGGCGAGCTCCAGCGCCAGCGTGTGCATCTCCGCGGGGATGTCCAGAATCGTCAGCGGCTTGTTGTGGTAGAAGCGCTTGGCCAGCGGCACGCCGTAGTGCGGGTCGTAGACCCACTTCTGCTGCAGCGCGTGACCGATCCCGAGGTTGATGCCGCCGAGCAGTTGACCGTGCAGGCTCCGCGGGTTGACGACGGTGCCGACGTCGCCGACCGCGAGATAGTCGACCACCCGGGTCTTCCCGGTTTCGAGATCCACTTCAACTTCGGCGAAGCCGACCACGAACGAGTAGGTGTCGCCGTCGTGCGGGTAGGTGTCCTTGGCCACGCCCATCAGCCCGAGACCGGCGAGCGCCGCCGCCGATTTCCTGGTCATCGCGTGGATGTCGTCAGGCAACTGGTGGCCGTCGAACTTCCCGCCCAGCGTGATCGCGCGGGTCGCGGCCTGCGCGTAGGTCAATCCGCGAGACGGGTTGTCTCGCCGATGCACGCGCTCGCCTGACAGCACGTAATCGGTGGGGGCGCCGCCCAGGTCCGTGGCCGCAATCTGCTGCAGCTTCAGCCGCGCGTCTTCCGCTCCGGCCAGGTTCGCACGCGTCATCGCGTGCGTGGTCTGGCTTCCGACTGACATCGCCGACCACGGGATGTTCTTCGCGGTGCTGCCCCAGTTGACGACGACCTTGTCCCACGGCATCGCCAGCGCCTCGGCCGCGACGCGCGCGAGGTCGATGCATGAGTGGGTGCCGAGATTCCCGACCCCCGACTGCACGTACAGCTTGCCGTCTGGCCGCAGCGTCATCAGGCCGTCGTATCCGATCGACCCGGATCCGTGCGGCCCGACCGCGACGCCGACGCCTCGCACTTTCGATCCCTGTCGCTTGCCGGAGCGCGCCTTGCGCTCATCCCAGTTGAATTGCGCGGCGCCACGGTCGAGCGCTTCCTTCACGAAGGCGCTGGTGATGTGCCCGCGCTGGCCGCCGGGGCGCACCGGCCCGTAGAGTGCCTTGCCCGCCGGCGAGTTGATCCGTCGGATCGCCACCTGGTCGAGCCCCAGCTTCTTGGCCGCCTTGGTGACGACCGGCTCCATGATCGCGTTCGCCTGCATCGGTCCGGGCGAGCGCTGCTGGGAGCGCGGCGGCGTGTTGGTCAGCACCGCGAGGCCCCGCCACCGCATCGCCACCGGCTGCCAGATGAGCGAGGCGGCCAGCGCCGCCGACCGGTAGTCCCCCATCGGCCCGTACGATCCGTTGTCCTCGACGATGAACAGATCGAGCGCGGTGATGCGGCCGTCGGCGCTGAAGCCGGCCCTGGCGCGGCCGACCATGCCGGTTCGCGCGCGGGCGATGTAGTGTTCCTCTTCCCGGCTGATGCGCATCATCACCGGCGCGCCCGCCTTCTTCGAAAGCAGCGCCGGAATCACCATCGAGATGGCGCCGGCGCCCTTGCTGCCGAAGCCGCCGCCACAGTACTCGCTGACGATGACGATGTTCGACGCGTCCATTGCCAGCCAGCTCGCCAGCGGATCGATCGTTCGCGCCACGCTCTGGGTCGAGCCGTGCAGGAACAGCTTCCCGTTCTGCCAGTAGGCCATTGCGCTGCGCGATTCCATCGGCTGATGGCCGGTCGACTGCACCACGAACGTCTCGTCGACGACGATCGCGGCGCTCTTGAACCCGGCGTCGAGGTCGCCGTACGCCCACTCGTCTGGCGCCTCGCCGATCGGCAGGCCGCCTTCCGGCGCGTTCGCGAAATCCTGCGCCGTCCACTTCAGGACCTGCACCTTCGGGCGCGGCGGCGGCCCCTGGCCGGCCGCCGGTGCCGCGGCCGGCGGCGGTGTGATCCAGACGTTGCCCTCCAAACGAGCGTTGGGGCTGCCTGGCCGCAAGCTTTCGACCGGGTCGGTGACAAACGGCAGCGGCTCGAGGTCGAGGTCGATGCGTTCGATCGCCGCCGCGGCTGTGGCCTCGTCGACCGCTGCGACGGCGAGGATCGGTTCACCTTGATACAGCGGTTCGTTCGTGAGCGCGCGCTCGGCGCCTCGCAGATCGGGCAGATCGTCGGCGGTAAGAATCGCCTTGACGCCGGGCATCGCCAGCGCGGCGCGCGTGTCGAGGTGGCGCACCCGCGCATGCGGCATCGGGCTGAGCAGCAGCTTGGTGAACAGCATCCCGTCCGCGCGATAGTCCTCTGCGTATTTGGCGCGCCCCGTGACCTTGGCGATGAGGTCTGGCGGCGTGTAGTTCTGGCCGATCAGCTTCTGCTCAGGCATGCCACTCTCCTGGCGCGTTCCAGGAGATTATGACGCAGAACCGCGGCGCCGCGGCATGCGCAGCTCCTGGCCACCTTCACGAGACCTGAACGCCGGCAGCGCCACAAAACGCGGTGGGCGCTGATTCCCTACTGAAGCCCGCCGCGGACGGACGTGATGCGCTGGGTGTTGAAGCCGAGCCAGTGCATCCGTCCGACGTAGCGCGCGTACTCCACCTTCATGCAGCGATCCACGATGGCCGTCACGCCGCCCGCTTCCGCGATGCGCGTGCCCTCCTCGTTGACGACACCGAACTGGCACCACAGGCACTTGGCGCCGATGGCGACTGCTTCCTTCGCGATTCCCGGCAGCGCATCCGGCGCGCGGAATACGTCGACGACGTCCACCGGCACAGGAATCTCAGCAAGGCTCTGGTAGCACTTCTCGCCGAGGATCTCGGTCTCCTTCGGGTTCACCGGAATCATTTTGTAGCCGTGCCGCTTTAGATAGAACGCGACGAAGTAGCTCGGACGCAGCGGATTGCTCGACAGTCCCAGGACGGCGACGGTCTTCGCGCTGTGCAACACGCGCTGGATCGTCAGCGGATCCTGATAACGCTTCAGATCGAACGCCATCAGCGCGCCTCCACGGCCGGCGTCGACGCGGCGATGCGCGCGAATCCCTGCTCGAGGTCCCAGATCAGATCGTCAACCAGCTCGGTGCCGACCGACAGCCGGATCGTGCCGGGCCCCACGCCCGCGGCCTTCAGCTCATCGTCGTTCAACTGACGGTGCGTCGTGCTCGCCGGGTGGATGATGAGGCTCTTCGAATCGCCGACGTTGGCGAGGTGCGACCACAGCGTGACGCCGCGGATGAAGTCCTGCCCCACGGCGCGGCCGCCGCGGCAGTCGAACGAAAACACCGCGCCGGCGCCGCGCGGCAGGTACTTGTCCACCAGCGCGCGATAACGGTTCGCCGGCAGCCCTGGGTAGGTGACGTTCGACACCAGCGCGTGCGAGGCGAGATAGCGGGCCACCGCCGTCGCGTTCTCCACGTGGCGCGCCATGCGCAGCGACAGCGTCTCGAGCCCCTGCAAGAACAGGAACGCGTTGAACGGGCTCATCGCCGCGCCGAGGTCGCGCAGCGTCTCGGCCCGCAGCTTCATCAGATAGCCGTAGGTGCCGAAGGTTTCGTGAAACTGCAGCCCGTGATAGGCCGGCGACGGATCGGCGACGACCGGAAAGCGGCCGTTGGACCAGTCGAACTCGCCAGAGTCGACCACCACGCCGCCGATGCTCGTGCCATGGCCGCCGATGAACTTGGTCGCCGAATGCAACACGATGTCGGCGCCCCACTCGATGGGGCGGCAGAGGAACGGCGTCGCAAACGTGTTGTCGACGAGCAGCGGAAGCTGGTGATCGTGCGCGATCGCCGCGATCGTCTCGATGTCGAGGACGTTGCCCGCCGGATTGCCGATCGTCTCGCCGTAGAAGGCTTTCGTATTCTCGCGGACGGCCGCCTTCCACGCACCCGGATCGTCGGGGTCGACCCACGTCAGGCCGACATTCATCTTCCGCAGCAGGTGCTTGAACTGATTCACCGTGCCGCCGTAGAGCGCCGACGAGGAGACGATGTGATCGCCGGGCTGGAGCAGCGTGAAGAGCGCCGCGGCCTGCGCCGCGATCCCGCTCGCGAAGGCGACCGCGCCGGATCCGCTTTCGAGGTTCGCCATGCGCTCCTCGAAGACGGCCACCGTCGGGTTCATGATGCGCGAGTAGGTGTTCCCGTATTCCTGCAGGTTGAAGTACGCCGCCGCGGATTCCGGATCTTCGAAGACATAGCTCGTGGTCTGATAGATCGGCACGGCACGCGCGCCGGTGTTCGGGTCGGGGCGCTGGCCTGAGTGCACCTGACGGGTGTCGAATCCGAACGTGCGGGGTTTTTCTTCCATATGCTCCATCTGCGCGACTACGTGGTCTGATCGTCGAGGAACTGCTGGATCATCGGCGTCTGGCGCGCTTCCTCCAGCAGGAAGCAGTCGTGCCCGTACGGCGCTTCGATCACGTGCAGCTCGACAGGCTTGTCGCGGGCGCGAAGCGCCCCGGCGAGTTCCTCGGATCCCGACGGCGGATACAGCCAGTCGGAGCTGAACGCGATGAGCAGCGTTCTCGCGCGCACCGAGCCGACGGCGTCGGCCAGGCGTCCGCGCCCATACTGCCGGGCGAGATCGAAATAGGTCAACGCGCGCGAGGTGTAGAGGTAGGTGTTCGCGTCGAACCGTTTGACGAAGCTCTGCGCCTGGTGGCGGAGGTAGTTCTCCACCTCGAACTCGGGTTCGGTGACTGTGTAGCGGATGTCGTCCGCGAACTGCAGCCGGCGACCGAACTTGTCGCCGAGCGATTTCGCCGACAGATACGTGATGTGGCCGACCATCCGCGCGACGCCCATGCCCGCGTTCGGCGCGCGGCCGGTGCCGTAGTAGTGGCCTCCCTGCCAGTCGGGATCCGCCATGATCGCGTTGCGCGCGACCGCGTTCCACGCGACCCCCTGCGGCTGCAGCGCGTGCGTGCTGGCGATGACCACAATCGCGTCGACGCAATCGGGGTACAAGACGGCCCACTCGAGCGCCTGCATGCCGCCGAGCGAACCGCCAGCGACCGCTGCGAGCCGCGTGATCCCCAGCGCCTCCAGAAACGCCCGCTCCCCGCGGACCATGTCAGCGACCGTGATCACGGGAAAGTCGGTTCCGTACGGCCGGCCGGTCGCCGGGTTCGTCGACGAAGGTCCCGTCGTGCCGCGGCATCCTCCGAGCAGGTTCGTGCTGACGACGAAGAAATGGCTGGTGTCGAAGGCCTTGTCGGGACCGATCATGCCGTCCCACCAGCCGAGACCGCGTCCGGCGCTGCGGTCGCGATCCTCGGCGCCGAAGCCGTCGCGCGCGCTCTCCGGCGGCGGCGTCTTCGCATAGCCCGCCGCGTGCGCGTCGCCGCTCAGCGCATGGCAGACGAGAATCACGTTGTCGCGCGCCGGCGACAGCGTGCCGTAGGTCTCGTACGCGATCCGGACGGGATGGAGCGTGCGTCCGCAATCGAGCGTGAGCGGTGTCGGAAGGTCCAGGAACTGGGTCTCGACCGTGCCGACCGAGCCGGCGGCAGCCTTTGAGCCTGACGTGGCCATCCGCGCGATCATAACCTCTCCGCCCAGCCGCGCTGGACCGAGGTATGATCCGGGGCTTTCGCCGGACACGGACGGCAGAGAAGAGGGATCACGATGGCGATGGCAACGGTCAATAACGGAGTCAACGTGCAGGCGCTGCTGGATGCGCGGGAAGCGCTGAAGGGCGCGCCGGAGGCGGCCCGGTTCACGTGGCGGGCGTCCTGCAAATGGCGGAACGGCACGCACAGTACGTCGAAGGTCCGCGGTTTCTTCGGGCTTGGCCAGGAGCAGCAGCACAAGACCGAGACCTCGTTCGAAGCGGATCATCCGGAGATCTTCGCGTCGGAAGATCACGGCATCACGCCGATTGAGTACGTGCTCGTCGGGCTCGCGAGCTGCCTGACGGCCGGCGTCGCCGCGGTCGCCCAGAACCGCGGCATCCAGCTGCGCTCGGTCGAGTCGAAGCTCGAAGGGCGCATGGACATTCGCGGCATCCTCGGCATCGACAGCGACGTGAGGAACGGCTACGACGACATCAAGGTGACGTTCACGATCGACGCGGACGCGTCGAAGAAGGACATCGAAGCGCTCGTCGCGCAGTCGCAGAAGCGCTCGGCGGTGTACGACGTGATCACCAACCCGGTGAACGTCACCGTCGAAGTGGTGTAAGCCATCGAACGCTTCAGCACGGTCGTCGTCGGCGCCGGGCACGCGGGTCTGGCGGCGAGCCGATGTCTGACCGATCGATCGATCGACCACGTGGTGCTCGAGCGGGGCGAGGTCGCGAACTCCTGGCGGCGCGAACGCTGGGACTCGCTGCGGCTCCTGACGCCCAGCTGGCAGAGCCGCTTGCCGGGCCATGCATACGACGGCGCGGATCCGGACGGCTACATGACGATGCCCGAGGTGATCGCGTTCATCTCTCGCTTCGCCGCGGCATCGAACGCACCGGTGCGCACGCAGACGACCGTCACCTCGCTGAAGGCCGCCGGTTCGGGGTACCACGTCGAGACGAGCGCGGGCGATATCCGTTGCCGGACCGTGGTCCTGGCCAGCGGCGCCTGCAATGCGCCGAGCGTGCCGGCCCTTCGCCAGGCGGTGCCGGAATCCGTTCTGTGCGTCACCGCATTCGACTACCGCAGCCCGGACTCGCTGCCGGACGGCGGCGTGCTGGTCGTCGGCGCCTCGGCGACCGGCGTGCAGCTTGCCGACGAAATTCACCGCTCGGGCCGTCCGGTCACGCTCTCCGTCGGCGAGCACGTGCGTCTGCCGCGGATGTATCGCGGGCGCGACGTCATGTGGTGGATGGACGCGGCGGGGGTGTCGCGCCAGCGCTACGACCAGATCGACGATCTGACGCGGGCGCGGCGCCTGCCGTCACCGCAGTTGGTCGGCACTCCTGAGCGCGCGACGTTGGATCTCAACACGCTCAGCGCCTCCGGCGTCGCCATGGTCGGCCGCCTCTCGGCGGTGCGCGACGGTCGCGCGCTCTTTTCGGGAGGGCTGCGCAATCAGTTCGCGCTGGCCGATCTCAAGATGGACCGCCTGCTCGAGACGTTCGACGAATGGGCCCGCGCCCACAACCGCGACGACGAGGTCGCCCCTCCCGAACGCTTCGAACCGACCCGCGCGCCGGCGTCATCGCCACTCGAGGTCGATCTGCGACGCGGCGCGATCCGATCCGTCGTGTGGGCCACCGGATTTCGTCCCGACTACAGCTGGCTCGACGTGCCGGTGATCGATGAGAAGGGCCACCTGCGGCACACGGGAGGCGTGATCGATGCGCCGGGACTGTATGCGCTCGGGCTGCCGGTCCTGCGCCGGCGCAACTCGACGTTCATTTCGGGTGCGGGCGATGACGCGCGCGACGTGATCGCGCATCTCGCCGGCTACCTCGCCAGCGAGAGCCTCGGCTGACGGTGGCCATGGGTCGTGAAACAAGGGCAACGCCAGTCGCCATCAGCCCCATCGTCCATTCCCGCGGACACCGGGATCCGTGTCTGGGCATGCTGGCGCTGCGCGGCCTTTCGAATCCTGAACCCTGAACTCTTCATTCTCAATTCCAAATTCTCAATTCTTAATTCTCAACTTCCCTTGCCGTGAGTGCGCTTGTGCGCTTCCTCCTCCACCACCGATACCACCTTGATGAAGCTTTTCACCTCGTCCGCGCTCACGCGCCGGCCGACGGCCTCTTCGAGGTCGAGGAGGTGCCGGTGCACGCGTCGGG
>DATASG010000352.1:0-4536 GCA_036269295.1 Vicinamibacterales bacterium
CGCGGCGGAAGAGGCAGCGCGGGAGGCCGCGCGAGTCGCGGCGGAAGAAGCCGCGCGCGAAGCCGCGAGAGTGGCTGCAGCGGAGGAAGCGGCCCGCGAGGCGGCGCGAGTGGCGGCTGAGGAAGCGGCGCGGGCAGCTGCGCGAGTGGCCGCGGCGGAAGAAGCCGCGCGCGAAGCCGCGAGAGTCGCTGCAGCGGAGGAAGCGGCTCGCGAAGCTGCGCGAGTCACCGCGGCAGAGGAAGCAGTGCGTGAGGCGGCGCGAATGGCTGCAGCGGAAGAAGCCGCGCGAGTGGCGGCGGCCGAAGAGGCGGCGCTGGAAGCTGCGCGAGCCGCCGCAGCGGAGGAAGCGGCGCGCGAGGCCGCACGAGTAGCGGCGGAAGAAGCGGCATGGGAGGCAGCGCGAGTGGCCGCAGCCGAGGACGCGGCGCGAGTCGCTGCGGAGGAGGCGGCACGCGAGGCGGCGGACGTCGCCGCCGCGATGTCATCGATGCATCAGTTGCCCCCAGTCGCTGCATCGATCGAGCCGCCGCGACCCCTCCTGCCGATCGCCGCCACAGTCGAACCGGCGCATCAGATGCCGTCGCAGCCGGCGGTCGTACTCAACATCGCGCGAAACCCGATCCGTTCGGAAATGCCGCCGCCGGTGGTCGAAGATCCCACGCTCTCCGGGCTCGAGCGGCTGCTGCGTGTGTCGTCGGCGCGCGGCGCGTCTACCCTGTACCTGTCCTCGAGCTCGCGTCCGTCCGTCCGTGTAGATGGCGAGCTGCAGATGCTCGACAGCGAACCGGTGCTCCTGCCGCGCGACGTCGAATCCCTGCTGCTGACGCTGATGCCCGAACGCAGCCACGAGGCGCTTCGCACCGGCGCCGCGACCGAGTGGATCTGCGATCTCGAGGGCGTCGGCCGTGTCCGCTGCATGAGCTTCCGCGATCAGCGCGGACCGGGCGGCGTCTTCCGCCTGATGCCGACCCGCTCGGTCTCGGCCGATCAGATCGGTCTGCCGGGGCCCGTGCAGGCGCTGGCGATCGAGCCGGAAGGGCTCGTTCTGGTCGCCGGACCGCGATCCAGCGGCAAACGCACGACGCTGTCGGCGTTCGTGGACTTGATGAACCGTACGCGCCGCGATCACATCATCACCATCGAGCGCGAGATCAACATCCAACACGAGCGCGGGAACTCGTTCATCAGCCAGCGCGAAGTGCGCGGCAGCGACGAGGACGTCCTGGTCGCCGCGCGTGCGGCGATGCGCGAAGACCCCGACGTGCTCGTGATCGAGGAGCTGCGCACCGGCGCGTTGATGAACGTCGCGCTGGAGGCGGCTGCGGCCGGGCGGCTGGTCGTCGGCGGCTTTACCGCGCACACCGCCACCGGCGCCATCGATCGCATCATCGACCTCTATGCGCCTGAATATCACCGCCAGGTGCAGATGGCGCTGGCCGACTCGATGCGCGGCGTCATCGCCCAGGTCCTGCTCCGGAAGATCGGCGGCGGCCGCCTCCCCGCGCGGGAGGTGCTGCTGAATACGCCGGCGGTGTCCGGCGCAATTGCCGAAGGCAAGACCTCTCAGCTGCCGATGGCAATCGAAGGCGGGCGGCGCTACGGAATGATGCCGATCAACGACGCGCTGGTGGGCCTGGTGCAAAACGGCTCGGTCGAAGCGCGCGAAGCCTACCGTCACTCGCCCGATCGCGCCGGCTTCCTCGCGGCGCTCAACCGCCACGGCATCGACATCTCGTTCGTCGAACGCCTCGCGAACGGATAGTAGGGCTGGACGCCTACCTATCTACAAACGCTTCCAGCTCCTTCAACACAAAGTCGAGCAGTTGTTCTTCCGTCAGCGCATCGGGCGCGCCGACCGGACGTTCGGCGTCGATCACCCGGCCGCCGCGGGCGCGGCTGATCTGTCCCACGATCTGAGGCGGGTATGCCGCAGCGTCGAGCGTCAACTCGATGTAGTCCTCGGCAGCGCGGTCCGACATCAGCCGGACGCTGCCCGACGGCGTGAACACCGTGAAGGCATAGCCGTCGGCCTTCAACGCGTTGGCGATCTGGCGGAACAGCGGCACGGCGATCTTCTGGAGGAACACCTCGAAGTCGCGCGACGCCTGGTCGCCACGGCTCCTGCGGTCCGCCGCCTGCTTTTTCGCTCGTTCGATCGTCTCGGTGAGTCGCCGGCGGACGACGGAGATTTCCATAGCGGTTAGATGACCTGCTGCCGGCGCAATGCCGCGATGGCGTCGGCGCTGAATCCAAGATCGTGCCGCAGCACGGTGTCGGTGTGCTGGCCGAGGGTGGGCGGCGGCATTCGCACCGCGCCCGGTGTCTCCGAGAGCTTGACCGGCACCCCGAGCGCCTTCAGCGAGCCGATGGTGGCGTGCTCGACCGTCGCGATCATCTCACGCGCGGCCAGCTGCGGATCGGCGAACAACTCCTCAAAGTTGCGAACCGACCCGCACGGCACACCGGCGCCGGTCAGCGCCTCGATCCAGTGCTGGCGCGGCTGTTGGCGCAGACGATCGGCAACCAGCGGTCGCAGCGCTTCATACCCCGACACGCGCTGGCGGTTGGTGGCGAACCGCTCGTCCTCCGGAAGCTCCGCGACCGCGCAGAAGCGGCGCCACTGATCGTCGTTCCCGACCGCGAGCACGAAATCGCCGTCAGAAGCGGTAAAGGTTTCGTACGGGACGATGCTCGGATGGCGGTTGCCGAGCCGCGCCGGCACCTTGCCGCTGGCAAAATAGTTGCCGGCCTGATAGGTGAGGAGCGCGACCGTTGCGTCCAGCATCGCCAGATCCACTTCCTGCCCGCGGCCGCTGCGCTCGCGCGACAGCAGCGCCATCGCCACGCCGTAGGCAGCGAACATCCCGGAGATGATATCGACGATCGCCACGCCGAGCCTCACCGGAGGGCCGTCGGCGGTGCCGGTGATGCTCATCAGCCCTCCCTCCGCCTGCATGATGGCGTCGTATCCCGGCTGCTTCCATCGCGGCCCGGTGTGGCCGAAGCCCGAGATGGAGCAGTAGATCAGCCGAGGATGCTTCTTCGACAGCGTGTCGTAATCCAGCCCCAATCTGGTCAGGGTGCCCGGGCGGAAGTTCTCGACCAGGACGTCGGCCTTGCCGACGAGCTGCTCGAGCAGCGCGCGGCCGTCCGGGTGCTTGAAGTCGAGCGTGATGCTCTCCTTGTTGCGGTTGATGCTGAGGAAGTACGCGCTTTCGCCCTTTTCGCCGGGTTCCCCGGCGCGCGGGCTTTGCGCGTTGGGATACAGAAACGGCGGACCCCAGCCGCGCGTGTCGTCGCCCGTACCCGGCTGTTCGACTTTGATGACGCGCGCGCCCATGTCGGCGAGCAGCATCGTGCAGTACGGACCCGACAGCACACGTGTCAGGTCGAGAACGGTGATCCCGTCGAGTGGCGCCATGATGAGGTGATGATTATCGTCTACCCGGGCCGGCGGCGAGGCCGCGCGAGATAGCAATCAGGTCCGACAGCAGAGCGTAGGCGGTCTGGGTGAGGCTGCCGCTCCGTTGAACGATGGCGATTTCTTCCAGCAGCTCCGTTTTCAGAATGAGCGCGTTCTGTTGCCCCTCCAATCCTGCCAGCAGGTCATCGCCGCGAAGATCTTCAGGCGCCACGCGCGCCATCACACGCTGTCCCTGGCGCTCCGCGCGCGCCACCAGTTTGACCCGTCTTCCAGCGGCCCGGGCCTCGCGCGCCAGCCGTCCCGTGTCCACTCCGATACCCTGGCGAACCACGTCCTTCGGCGTAATGTTGGCGCCCAGCAGGACATTGGCGAGCGCCGCCGTCTTTGCTGCCGCGTCCCAACCGTCGACGTCGAGCGACGCATCCGCCTCCGCCACGCCGCGTATCTGCATCTCGGCGAGCGCGTCCTCGAATCGCTGACCCTCCTCCATCGCGGTCAGGATGAAGTTCGTGGTGCTGTTGATGACGCCGCGAAAGCCGAGCAGGCCGACCGCCGGCAGCGTTTCCCGTACCAGGTTGAAAATCGGCACGCCGTCCATTACCGCGCCTTCGAACAGGAAACGGCGATCGGCGCGCCGGGCGGCGCGCGCCAGCGCGCCGTAGGCGAACGCGACCGGCCCCTTGTTGGCCGTGATCACATGCGCGCCGCCCGCTATCGCGGCGCGGACGTGGCCGATGGCGGGCTCGCCGCGCGCGATGTCGAGCGTCGTCGTTTCGATCACGATCAGGCGTCGTTGCTTCGCGGCCGCTGCGTGCGCCCGAATCGCGTCGCGAAGGAACGTGCGCGTGGACGCACGAGAGATCGCGCGTCCGTCGAGCGTGGATCCATGCCGGCGCGTTGCGATGCCGACGGTGCGCGTTCGGAGACCATGGTCACGGAGCAGGACGTGGCGCCGCTCCTCGAGCAGCGACGAGAATCGCCGCGCCACGTTGCCGTAGCCGATCAGCAGGAGGTGGAACTCGATCATGCGGATTGTCTGCAACCCTAGACCGGAAACCCGACATCCGCAATCGCGTGACCGAGACGTTCGAGTCCAAGGCGCAGATGATCCG
>DATASG010000353.1:0-2671 GCA_036269295.1 Vicinamibacterales bacterium
ATGTCGTCGAGCACCCAGAACCCGCGCCCGTGCGTGGCAACGATCAGATCGTTGTCGTGGAACGCGAGATCGCGCATCGAGGTCTGCGGCAGGTTGAGCTGCAACGGCTGCCACTGATCGCCGTCGTTGAACGAGATGAAGACGCCGAGCTCGGTGCCGGCGACCAGCAGACCGCGCCGCTTCGGATCCTCTTTCACCGTCTGCAGGTAGACCCCTGCAGGCAATCCGCTGGTTATCGACTGCCATGTCTTGCCGCTGTCTCTCGTGCGATAGAGGTACGGCTCGTTGTCCTCGAGGCGGTGCCGATCGACGGCGGCGTACGCCTCATTGGCGTCGAAATGCGAGGCTTCGAGCATGACGATCTTGCTCCACGCGCTCAGCTCGCGCGGCGTCACGTTGGACCAGGTCTTGCCGTCGTCCTGCGTCACGTGGATGTAGCCGTCGTCGGTGCCGATCCAGAGCAAGGGGGCTTTGACGGCGGACGCGGCGATCGCGTAGATGACGCCGAGCCGCTTCGACTGCGGCTGCGGCACGTCGGCGGCGGTGGCCGCGTCGAGGTTGGGCGGGACGCCGGGGTTCTCGCGCGTCATGTCCTCGCTGATCCGCGCCCAGTGCTCGCCGCCGTCGGTGGTCTTGAACAGGTATTGATCGCTGAAGTAGAGCGCGTGCGGATCGGCCGGCGAGAACACCAGCGGCAGCGTCCAGGTGTGGCGCGCCGGCGTCGGCAGATCTACCTCCGGGGAGATCCGATCAACCTTGCCGGTGCTGACATGGCACTTCTCCACCGTGCCGCCGAAGACGACGTCGGGGTTCAAGGGATCGGGAGCGGTGTAACCGCTCTCGCCGCCGGCGCAGAGCGGCTCCCAGTCGCGCATCGTGATGCCGGCGAAGCGTCCGCGCGAGCGCACCCGGACCGCGCCGCTGTCCTGCTGGGCGCCCGTCACCCAGTAAGGAAAGGCATTGTCGACGGCGATGCGATACACCTGCGCCGTCGGCTGATTCAGCCAGGAGCTCCAGGTCGGATGATCGTTCAGGCCGTCGACGCTGATCACCGCGCCCTGATCGCCGCCGAGGATCATCCGGTTGGAATCCTCCGCCGAGATCCACAGCTGATGGTAGTCGTCTCCGCCCGGTGAGCCTTTGAACGGCTCGCCGAAGGTTCGTCCGCCGTCGCGTGACCGATAGACGCCGGTATTGGAGATGTAGATCAGGTCGGCGTTCTTCGGGTCGACCACGATCTTTCCGAAGTACCAGCCGCGGCCCCAGATGCGCGTGTCGCTCGACACCTTCGTGAACGTCGCCCCGGCGTCCTCGGAGCGAAACAGGCCGCCTTCCTTCGCGTCGACGATGGCATAGACACGGTTGTGGTTGGAGGGGGCGACCGAGATGCCGATGCGCCCCAGGCCGTCGGAAGGCAGACCCGTCGTCAGCGGCTGCCAGGTCGCGCCGCCGTCGGTCGACTTGTAGATGCCGCTGCCCGGACCGTACGACGGCGGGTAGATGCTCCACGGCGGACGTCTGGTGTTCCAGAGCGCGGCGTAGATCGTCTGCGACGTCGTCGGATCGAAGTTGAGGTCGATCGCACCGACGTCGTTGTTCTTGAACAGCACTTTCTGCCACGTCGCGCCGCCGTCACGCGTGCGGTAGACGCCGCGATCGGGGTTGGCACCGTAGACGTGACCGAGCGCCGCGACGAAGACCACGTCGGGGTTCTGCGGATCGACCAGGACGCGGCCGATCTGGCGGGTGCTGTCGAGGCCGATGTGCCTCCACGTCTTCCCGGCGTCCGTGGATTTGTAGATCCCGTTGCCATAGGAGATTTGCGAGCGCATGTCGGCCTCGCCGGTGCCGACGTAGACGATGTTCGGGTCCGAGGGCGCGACGCTGATCGCCCCGATCGACGCGATCGGCTGCGAGTCGAAGATCGGCAGCCAGGTGCGCCCGGCGTTGGTGGTCTTCCAGACGCCGCCGCCGACCGAGCCGAAGTAAAAGGTATTCGGCTGCCCCGGCACGCCGCTGACCCCGTTCACGCGGCCGCCCCGGAACGGGCCGATGCTGCGCCAGCGGAGCCCGCTATAGATGCTGGCGTCGACGCGCGCCTGCTGCGCGAGCACGCGCGGCAGCATGCCGGCCGTGAACGGGAGGCCTAGCGCCAGCGCGAGGAGGGCCGACCGAAACAATTGTGTGCGAGTCATGTACCCATCCTGCCTGTCCTGCCCCTCCTGCCCCTATCGCCCTTGCGCGTGGTTGATCGCCGCGAACAGGCTCGCTCTGGTGGCGTCAGAGGCGATGAACAGATCCTCGGGCAGCGTGTTCACGTTGCGCAGCATGTCGGCGTAGATCACGTCGGCCTGATACAGGTTCAGGCCGAGGCCGGCCAGATACTGCAGCCGCAAGCTCTTGTCGCGGTTGAGGGTCGCGTCTCGCAGCCACGGTTCGAGATCGGGCTTGCGGCCGGCGTAGGTCGAGAACAGATCGACCGCGGAGTTCATCCCGATCTCGCGCAGCGACTTGGCCATCGGCGCGTACTCGGGCCGCTGCAGCCTTGCCTGGATCGCGTCGACGTCGATCTTGGTCGTGCCCTTCTGGCCAAGCAGCACCAGGTCGTAGCCCTTGCCTTCGTTGGTGTTGCCCCACACCACGCCGTTGGGGAACACCTCCAAGAAGGTGC
>DATASG010000354.1:0-7235 GCA_036269295.1 Vicinamibacterales bacterium
TTCCGACCAGCGTCCGCCCGAGCCGGGTTCGAAGGGCCACGCCTCGCGTAAGGCGAGGGTCATGCCAAATCGAACAGTCAGGGTCGAGCTGATTCTCTAGACAAAACGCCGGTCAGGAAGCGGCCGGACAGGGACCTGTCCGGTTGTGGGACGACGGCGTTCCGCCTTCGACAAGAGATCACCGGACCGGGGAGGCGGCTTCGTTTTACGCGCCGTCTCGGAGACCGGGGCGTACCTGAATCTGGACGGTCGCATTGCCGACCGCCTTGTCGTGGCGCTTCAGGTGAAACATCACGCGGTACATTCCGGCGCGGAAGACGTGCTCGACGGTGTAGCGGCGCTTGATCTCGGACTTGCCGGGCTCATACGGCGCGCAGTCACTGGACGACTCGGATTTGGTGCCATCGCCCCATTCCCACTCGACGGCGCCGCAGTAGAAATCCTCGAAGTCGTTGGCGCCACCGCTGAGCTCGGCCGTGAGCACGATGCGCGCAGGTGCCATCGCCACCACCGGGTTGGCCCGAAGCGTCAGCTTCGGCCGCGGATCGGCGTCTTTTTGGTCCTTGTCCTTGCTGTCCTTGGATTTCTGAGCGGAGATTCCGGCGGTCAGCGCCGCTGCCATCAGCAGAGATGCCGCAACGGCCCATGCGTGTTGCCGTGGGTGCCCCATGATCTTGGTCCTCGCCCCGACAGGAACTGTGTGCAAATTGTACCGCGCCCGGCTGACGGCGGCAAGAGTCATCAGCGATAATGAGCGGATGTGCCCAGCCCCGACATCGACGCCTATGGCCTGCGCGAGCGGCCCACTGTCCGCGATTGACGCCGACCTGCTGCTCGTCCCATGGTTCAAAGGGGAGGCTGCCGACGCGGTGCCGGGCCTCGACGCGGCGACCGGAGGCGAACTCGGGCGCGCGCTGACGTCCGGAGAATTTCAAATCGCGCCGTACGAGATGTTCTTCACCGCGATCACAGACGCAAGCTGGCGAACGCGACGGCTCGCGGTCATCGGCGGCGGCGGCGGCGAGCGCGGGACCGAGCTGCTGCGCAAGCTGGCGGCGGCCGGCGGTCTGGCCGCGCGCCAGCGGCACGTGCCGCGCGCGGCGTTCGCGGTGCGAGGGCAGGGAGATGCCGCGGCGCTCGGCCAGGCGGTTGCCGAAGGGCTGACGCTCGCCGAGTTCTTCGCCGGCCGCTACAAGACGGACGATCCGCCGCCGGCGGCAGTGCCGGCGTGGACGGTTGCCGCGGTCGACGCCTCACCCAGCGTCAAGACGATCATCGACGCGGCGGTGACGCGCGGACGGATCCTCGGCGAGTGCAGCAACCTCGCGCGCGAGCTGGCGAACGAGCCGGGCAACGTGCTGCCACCGCGCGAGTTCGCGCGCCGCGCCACACTACTTGCGAGCGAGGCCGGGGTGAAGACGGAGATCCTCGACGAGACGCAGATCGCGCAGCTCGGGATGGGGCTGCTCCTGGGCGTCGCGCGCGGGAGCGCCGAGCCGCCGCGTGTGATGGTGTTCCGATACGATCCTCCGGGCGCGCCGCAGACGCCGGTGCTCGGCCTGGTCGGTAAGGGCATCACCTTCGACACCGGCGGCATCTCGATCAAACCCGCCGAGAAGATGGAGCAGATGAAGGACGACATGGCGGGCGGCGCCGCGGTCGCCTGCGCCATGCGGGCGATCGCCCTCCTCAAAGCGCCGATGCGCGTGATCGGCATCGTGCCGACCGCCGAGAACATGCCCGGCGGCAAGGCGATTCGTCCCGGCGACGTGCTGAAGGCGGCGTCGGGCAAGACGGTCGAAGTGATCAACACGGACGCGGAAGGGCGGCTGATTCTCGGCGACGGCCTCTGGTACGCACGTCAGCTGGGCGCGACCCACCTGGTCGACGTCGCGACGCTCACCGGCGCTGTGGTCGTTGCGCTCGGAAAGGTCACCAGCGGGATCTTCGGGACGCCCGACAGCTGGGTCGAGCGCGTCCGGGATGTGGCGAACCGCGCGGGCGATCGCGCATGGCCGTTGCCGTTGTTCGACGATTACAAGGATCAGATCAAGAGCGACATCGCCGACCTGATGAATACCGGCGGCCGTGCGGCGGGCGCCATCACCGCGGCGATGTTCCTGAAGGAGTTCGCCGGCGACCTGCCGTGGGCGCACCTCGACATCGCCGGCACCGCGTGGGCCGACGAACCCAAACCGTACTTGTCCAAGGGTCCGAGCGGCGTCGCGGTCCGGACGCTGGCGAACCTGGCGTTCGAGCGGTTCGATGAGAAGGGTTAATCGCGCTGTCGTCGCGTTGGCGTCAGCACTCGCGATTGATCGCGTCGCCCTGGCTCAATCAACGCCGTCGAAGCCGATCATCGTAAAGATCATCCCGCCCGAAGCGAAGAGCGAGCTCTCCGGACTCGCCGACGTGCTGCTCGGATCGCTCGGCCTGACCGGCATCATCGTCATCGCGGCGGTGCTGGCCGGAGCGCTGATGGCGGGGGTGATGTTCTGGGTCCGATCACGGCAGTCGAGGTAGCGGAGGTCACGGAGCCTCCCTTGCCTACTGGTGGGCGACGGTCGAGACGTTCTTCAGCGAGGTCTGATATTTCCGGATGGCGGCAAACAGCGACTCCGCGATCTTCTGGCGGTAGGCGTTGGCCTTCAGGAGCTTCGCTTCCTGCAGATTGGTGACGAACCCCATCTCGGCCAGGACGCTGGGCATGTTGGCGCCGATCAGCACCACGAACGGCGCCTGCTTGACGCCGAGATCCTTCAGCGTCTTGTTCGCGCTCCGTTGGCGGTCCACCATCGCGCGCTGCACGTGGAGCGCAAAGTCGCGCGACTCGTCGAGCTTGTTGTTCATCGCGATCGCCTTGACGAAGTCGGGGAGGCCGCCCATCGCCTGGGTCGAGGCGGCGTTTTCGCGCGCGGCGACCGCCGCGGCGCTCTGGTTGTTCGCGAAGTTCAGGAAGTAGGTCTCGATGCCGTGTGCCTGGCCGCTGGCGCTGGCGTTGGCATGGATCGAGAGGAAGAGGTCCGCGCCTTCGCGGTTGGCGATCGCGGTCCGCTCGGGCAGCTGAACGAACTCGTCCGACCGGCGGGTGAGGATCACGTCGACGCCGGGCACCTGCTGCAGGAGCTTCTCGAGCCGGAGCGCCACGTCGAGCACGAGCTCCGCTTCGGTCACGCCCTTGCCCCTGGCGCCCGGATCGTGGCCGCCGTGACCCGGGTCGATCACGATCCTCGAGACACCGAGACCGAGCTGGCGCGCCATCGACAAGCCGCCGGTCGCGTTGCGCTCGGGCGTCGCGACGGCGAGGTTCTCGATCGTTGTTGGCGCGACCGGCGCCGGCGCGGACGCGTCGGCGATGGCGGCCAACAGTGCGGTCGATCGCGGGCGCAGCCCAGGCAGCTTGCGCAGCCAGGGATTCGTCATCGTGCGCGCCGGCAGCGGCGCCAGCGGCCGGGCCGCCGCCGCCGCTTCGTTGCTCTGGCGTGCCGCGGACGCGGCGGCAGGCGCCACGCGACCCAGCACCTTGTCGGTCATCGCCGCCGCGGCGACCGCCGCCGGCACGCGCACGCAGTCGATCACCAGCCGGTAAGGGCTATAGAGCGGGTAGACGCTGTAACTGGTGACTCCCGCGGCCTCGAGCACCACGCGCGTCGTGTTGTTCGGATGCCGGCCGATCCGCACCTGCCGGACGATGTCGGCGTCGCCTTCGAAGCGGAGCGTCTGGTCGATCAAACCGGGCGACGCGCGCGTGCCCGGCAGGTCGACGAACACCCGTGCCGGGTCCGGAATGCGCTCCTCGTGGAACGCGACCTCGGAGTCGAGCTCGATTGTGATCCGCACGGCGTCAGGCAGCACGACGCGGCGGATGTCCTTGATCGTGGCGAGGGTGGACCGCGGGCCGGCCTGGCCACTTGCGTCAGCGATGCGGTGGTCGGCCGACTCGCCCGGCGAGGGCGGAAGAGCGGGATCGCCGTCGCCGGCCGCCCGCGTCAACTGTTCCGGCACCTGCTTCGCAAGCTTGCTGGTCGGATATCCCGCCGCCAGCCGCCGCAGGTTCCGCACGCCCGCGTTTCTATCCGACGCCTGCCCGAAGCGTGCGAAGGCGTCGAGCGACAGCCGTCCGGCCTGCCATAGGGCGTTGTCGCTGTAGCCGCTCGCGGGGTAGTGGCGGACGATGGCCTCGTACGCCGCCACGACCGCGCGCACATCGTTCAGCACGACCGGTGCGGCATCCGGCGCGTTCAGCGCCACGCGCACCTTCTGTTCGCGCGCCATCGCGTCGCGGTACATCGACCGCACCGGCGCCACCGTCGCGCCTGCCGCCGCGCCTTCGGCGCTATGGCGGCCCAGGTCGGCGCCAGGGCGGGCCAAGGGCTCCGCCTCCGCGATCCGGAACAACCCGCAGAGCACGGTCAGCACGCAGAGAACAACAGCAAAACAGACACGTGTGCGCTTCACCATGGTGATACCCATGCTCATCTGAGCTGCGCGTCGACTTCTTCGAAGTAACCCTTGTCGACGAGCACCTCTCGCGCCTTGCCGGCGTCCGGCGGCGACACGATTCCTTCCATCTCCATCATGTCGACCAGCCGCGCCGCGCGGCTGAAGCCGATCCGCAGCTTGCGCTGCAGGTAGGAAATCGACGCCTGGCCGCTGCTGACGACGATGCGCGCGGCTTCGTCGTAAAGGTCGTCCTTGGCCATCTCGATGCCGTCGAGCGCCGACTTCTCCTCGGCGGTGATGGTCTCGTCGTAGACCGGCTTGCCCTGCTTGCGCAGGAAGCTGGCGAGCCGCGCGCTCTCCTGCTCGGAGATGTAGGGCGCGTGGACGCGAATGAAGCGGGACGAGGCGGGCGGCAGGAACAGCATGTCGCCCTGGCCGAGCAGCTGCTCGGCGCCGTTGCCGTCGAGAATCGTGCGCGAGTCGATCTTCGACGCGACGCGGAAGGCGATCCGCGCCGGCAGGTTTGCCTTGATCAGGCCGGTGATGACGTCCACCGACGGGCGCTGGGTTGCCAGGATCAAGTGGATCCCGACCGCGCGGGCCATCTGCGCCAGCCTGGCGATCGACTCCTCGACCTCACTGCTCGCCACCATCATCAGGTCGGCGAGCTCGTCGATGACGACGACGATGAACGGGAGCGTCTTCATCTCCTGGCCCTCGTCGGGTGTCTGCCGCTCGGCGAGCGCGGCGCGGATGTTGCGGTTGTACTGCTCGATGTTGCGAACGCCGACGGCGGCCAGGGTCTTGTAGCGCTCTTCCATCTCGCGGACCGCCCAGCGCAGCGCGTTCGCCGCCTGCTTCGGATCGACGACGACCGGCGTCATCAGGTGCGGGATCTCTTCGTAGACCCCGAGCTCGAGGCGTTTGGGGTCGATCATGATCATGCGCACGTCCTCCGGCGAGGCGCGGTAGAGGATGCTCGTGAGCATGCCGTTCATGCTCACCGACTTGCCGGCGCCGGTCGATCCCGCGATCAGCAGGTGGGGCATCGTCGCCAGGTCGGCCATGTAGGGTTCGCCGTGGATGGTCTTGCCGAGGGCGATGGTCAGCTTCGAGGTCGACTTCCGGTAGGCCTCGGATTCGAGCAGCTCACGCAGCGAGATCGGCTCGCGGGTGTGGTTCGGGATCTGGATGCCGACGGTGGACTTGCCGGCGATGCGGTCGATCAGCACCGAGTCGGCCTTCATCGCCAGGCACAGATCGTCGGCGAGGCCGGTGATCTTCGCGTACTTCACGCCCGCGTCCGGCTTGAACTCGAAGGTGGTGACGACCGGGCCGGGGTGGATCTGGACGACGCTGCCTTCGACCGAGAACTCGCGGCATTTCTCCTCGAGCAGCCGCGCATGCTCCATCAGCTCGCGCTCGTCGATTTTGCGTTCGGCCTTGACGCTGTCGAGCAGCGAGACCGGCGGCAGCGCGTACTCACCCTTACGACGCTCGGCCGGGGCCTTCGACATCGGCTCCGGATCGGGGAGCGGCAGCGACGGCGCGACGACCTTCGGCGGCCTCGCCGGCGCAAACGACTTCGGTCCGCCGACGGCGACCGGTGCGGCCGCCGCGGCGGCGTCTTCTCTGGTCTTGTCCTTCGCACGCCCGAAGGCGCGCGCCAGCGCGCTCTTCGCTCTCTCGGATGCAGACTCGACGGGCGCGATCGGCGCGGTGGCGGCGAGCTTGGGCGCCGATGCCGCAGCGACCGGCGCCTTGATCTCCGGAGCCGGCGTGCCCTTCTTCGTGTGCTTCGCGATCACTTCGCGCCGCTGCTTCTCGCGGCGCCGCTCTTCGCGCCAGGCCCGAAATGCCTCCACGGCGCGGGTCGCGCCGCCGCGGGCGCCGGTGGTCGCGGCGGCGAAGAAGCGGCCGAACGAGAACTGCGTCGAGATGATGGTCGCGAGCACGATCAGCGTGAGAACGACGATCACCGAGCCGGTCTTGTTCAGGTACTCCGACATCTGGCGCGCGAGATACTCGCCCGCGTAGCCGCCGGCGCGAAACGACTTCCCGGAGGCTTCCAGCGTGCCGAGCACGAGGCCGAGGAAGGCGCTGAGGCAGGCGAACAGCAGGCCGGTGCCGATGATCTTGGTCCCCGCCGCGTCGAGCGATCGGCACCAGAAGTAGTTCCAGCCCACAATCACCAGCGCCGCCGGCCCCAGGTAGGCGGCATAGCCGAACAGCTGGAACGACAGCTCGGCGAGGAACGCGCCGACGCGGCCGGCAAAGTTGGCGGCGTCGGCGTGCGCGCCGGAGCTGAAGAACCAGGCCGGGTCGCTCGGTTCGTAGCTGGCGAGGGCGACGATCCAGAGCAACGCCGCCGCGAACAGCGCGACGCCGACGAACTCGCTGGCGCGGCGCGAAACCTTCGATCCACTCACGTGTCAGATCTCCATGATGACCGGAAGCACGAACGGCCGGCGTCCCGATCGCTTGCGGAAGAAGCGGCGCAACTCGACGCGGAGCTTTTCCTTGATCAACCCCTGATCGGTGCGTTCCTCGAGGCTGGCCTGCTCGACGACCTCGGCCAGCAGGCGCGACGCGTCCGCGAGCAGCGGCTGGCTGTTCTCCATGACGAACCCGCGGGTGATGATGTCGGGCACGCCTTCGAGCGCCCCGGTCTGCTTGTTGATGGCGACGACGGGAACGACCAGCCCGTCCTCGGCGAGATGGCGGCGGTCGCGCAGAACCTCGTCGCCGACTTCACCGGTCCGGGTGTCGTCGATGAGGATGCGTCCGACCGG
>DATASG010000355.1:0-6064 GCA_036269295.1 Vicinamibacterales bacterium
CACAGAAGCACGGGCGGAAGAAAGTCACTTCGATCCACAAAGCGAACATCATGAAGCTGAGCGACGGGCTGTTCATCGACAGCGTCCGCCGCGCCGCGCGCGACTACATCGGCATCACCTACGAGGAGCGCATCGTCGACGCCGCCTGCATGCAGCTGGTGATGTACCCCGAGCAGTTCGACGTTCTCGTGCTGCCGAACCTCTATGGCGACATCGTGTCGGATCTGTGCGCGGGGCTGGTGGGAGGGCTCGGGGTCGTCGGCGCCGCGAACCTCGGCGCCGACATCGGGGTCTTCGAGGCGGTGCACGGCAGCGCGCCGGACATCGCGGGCAAGCACCTCGCCAACCCGACCGCGCTGCTGTTGTCGGCGACGATGATGCTGAGGCATATCGACGAGGGGAAGGCGGCCGATCGGATCATGGGCGGGCTCGGCAGGGTGCTGACCGCCGGTGGGGTGCGCACGCGCGACCTAGGAGGCACGGCGTCGACGCTGGAATTCGCCGACGCGGTTTGCCGTCAGATCCAATAGATTGCAGAGGTCGTGCTATAGTCCGAGACGGTTTTCTCAATGCAGGATGACATCTCAGAGGCGGTGCTCGCGAACGAAGACGTCGTCAAGTACCTCCGCGGCGGCTACGGTGACAGCGGCGCGCAGGCACGCGAGAAGATCAACGGCTATCTCGAAGAGCTGCGCACGACGCAGCGGCACAAGTTCTACCGCGCTCTGCAGCATCCCCTCTACCCCATCCTCCGCAAAATCGAGCGCGTGCACGAGAACCTGCACCACGTCACCAACGCGGTCGGTCGAAACCGCATCGTCTACTCGTCGAACCACAAGAGTCATTGCGACTACCTGGTCGAGCCGCTGGTGCTCGACGACAACGGGATCCGGCCGCCGCTGATCGTCGCCGGCATCAACCTGTTCGGCGGCCCGCTCGGGCTGATTCACAAACACGTGACCGGGGCGATTCCAATCCGGCGCGCCACCAAGGACGCGGCCTACCTGATCATCTTCAAGGCCTACGTCGCCGAAGTCCTGAAGAAGCACGACCTGTTTTTCTATCCCGAGGGCGGCCGCTCCTACAGCGGCGAGTTGAAGCCGTCGAAGACGGGCCTGTTCAACGCGGCGCTCGGCGCCGAACGGCCCAACCTCGTGATCATTCCCGTCGCCGTCGCCTACGACCTGGTCCTCGAGGATCACATCCTGGCGCATCAGAGCGTCAAGAAGCGGCAGCGCCCGTTCGGCCGCGAGGTGGCCGAGATGGTGCGCTACGCGGTGGGTTACCGATCGCGCGCGTTCGTCACCTTCGGCGCGCCGATCACCGCCGGCGATCGCGACGTCCATTCCCGCAGCGACGTGCTCGAGCTGGCGCGGGTGGTGCGGGCGCGCACCGGGGCGCTGTACAAGGTGTTGCCGACGGCGGTCTTCGCCGCGTCGATGCGGCCGTCGATCACGCGGCGCGATCTCGAGTCGCGGATCGACAGGCTGATCGAGGAGCTGGCGGCGCGGCACGCCAACCTGGCGGTGAGCAGCGGCCGGCAGGCGATCGACGAAGCCGCCGAACCGCTCGAGACGCGGGGGATCGTCGTCGCCGAGCGCGGACGGTTCCGGGTGCGCGAGCGGACGGTGCTGAAGTACTACGCGCGTACGATCGAGCACCTCCTGGTGACCACCGGCCGGACCCACTGATGCTCGATCGCGCGTCCAAGACATTTTTCCACCTCATCGCCCAAAGCCGGATCCTCAAGATGCTCGCGTCGCGCTACGGCATGGGCAAGCCCGAGAGCTTCGCACGGCGGTTCATCGCCGGCGAGACCGCTGCGGAAGCGATCGAGGCGGCCCGCGCAGTCGAGGCCCGCGGCATGGCGGTGACGCTGGACCTGCTCGGCGAGAGCGTGACCAACCTCGACAAAGCCGACGCGGCGACGCGCGACTACATCGCCGTGATCGACGCGATGGTCGCTTCAGGGATCGGCCGCAACATCTCGCTCAAGCTCACACAGCTGGGGCTCGACGTCGACAAGGCGAGCGCGGTCGACAACCTCAGGAAGATTCTGGAGCACGCCGAGCCGGCCGGGTTTTTCGTGCGGATCGACATGGAGAACTCGCCCTACACCGCGGTGACGCTCGAGACCTACGAGACGCTGTGGCGGCACGGCTCGCATCATCTCGGGGTGGTACTGCAGTCAGCGCTGTACCGCAGCGAGAAGGACCTGCAGGCGATCAACGCGTTCGGCGGGCACGTGCGCCTCGTGAAGGGCGCGTATCAGGAACCGAAGACGGTCGCGTATCAGAAGAAGGCAGACGTCGACGCGGCGTACGCGCGCATGGTGCAGGCGCTGCTCGCGGGCGGACACGATCCAGCAATCGCCACCCACGATCCGGCGATGATCGAGCTGGCGCGAAGGACTGCGCGCGAGCACCAGGTGGCGCCCGACCGATTCGAGTTCCAGATGCTGTACGGCGTCCGCCGCGATCTCCAGGCGATGCTGGTGAAGGCGGGCTATCGCGTGCGTGTCTACATTCCCTTCGGCCGCGAATGGTTCCCATACTTCATGCGCCGGCTTGGCGAGCGGCCGGCGAATATCGCTTTCGTAATTCGCAGTCTTCTCGGGGAACGTGAGTAGCCTGGTTCCACAGATCGCGCCCGCCGTACCATTTGACCGCGGCCTCTGAGACGGCGCGTACCTCCGCCTGACCCTTCGCGCGCTTCCTCCTCAGGCTCTGACACCAACCATCGGTTGGATTAGCAGTTATGTAATCGCTCCCGCCCGCGGCATGCCTCTTGATATCAACTGAACCGCAAGGACGGCCGGCGGCATCCTACAAAAGGGAGCCGGATTGGCAGGAGGAGTCAGGGACCATGGTTAGGAATTACCCCCACCCGATAACGGCGCACGAAGGGCTGCGGATGACCGTCGGCGACGAGCGCACTGGTGGATTCGCCCGGATGATGGAGTCGCTGCGGCAGATGTTCTGCGGCCTCCGCGGTCACGACACGCTGTTGCATTTCGAGGACGAGCGTATGTCACTTCGCTGCGTCTCTTGCGGCCATGAGACGCCAGGCTGGGAGCTGAACGAGGTGCCGCCGACCGTGACCGTGCGCGGCGACGCGCGGCGTCACGTGATTGCGCGTCCGAAGCTCGTCAGCGAGCGCCGGATCGCCTAAGGCGTAGCCGAAGCCGACGCGCACTGTCTACAACGTGACCATCACGCATAACGCGCCGGTCCGTACCCTCGTTCTTTGAGGGTACGTCCCCGGGCGCGGCCCGATAAATCAGCCAATAAGCTGACAAAAAGTCTTCTTTTATCTAACTAAAGTTCTCGGCAAGTATCACTAAAGCGTCGCGGCAGGTTTTCACGTCCTCCATTTTGACGTACTCCTCGGTGGAGTGCAGGCCAGCGCCTCCTGGGCCGAACAGAACGGACGGGATGCCGGCGTGACCCAGCACAGCCGCATCGGTCCAAAAGCTTGCCCCCGTGATCCGTGCGGCTGCGCCGACGCGCGATAACGCCGTCGCGAGTCGTTGCGGCAGATCGTGATCCGCCGCGATTTCATAAGCTGGCCGGCTGAACATTGCTGCCGCGGTCCCTCGAAACGTAGAGTCTTCCTTCGCCAGCGCTCCGAGGATCTCCAGTACCTCTTCAACGGCGATTGATTCCGCTTCGCTCGGCAAGAGTCGCCGTTCCATTTGCAGCGTCGCGCGGTCAGGGTAGCTGCTGAGCTCGCGTCCCCCATCGATGATCGACGCGTGCAGCGATCCCGTGCCGACCAGCGGGTGGGGCGCACGCCCCTGAAGCTTACGATCGAGCGCTTCGAGCCGGCTCAGAACTCGACCCATCCGGAGGATCGCATCCTGACCGTCAGCGGGCCGGCTGCCGTGCGCCGCTTTCCCTTCGACGACGATGTCGACCCAAGCGAAGCCTTTGTGACCGATCGCGATCTCGAGGTCGGTCGGCTCGGTCACGATCGCCGCGTCCGCGTGCCAGGACTTCACCAGCGCATCGGCGCCGATGCTCGAGTGCTCCTCGTCGACGACGCAGGCGACGACGATGCGCCCGGACTCGAGGGCGCCGCGCGCGGCGATGGAGGTCGCCGCCCCAATCATCGCCGCGACGCCGCCTTTCATATCCTGCGCGCCGCGGCCGTAGAGACGTCCTTCCCGCTCGATCGGCGTGAACGGATCGGTCATCCCGGTCACGCCGACGGTGTCGGTGTGCCCGCAGAACATCAGTGTCCGACCTCGCGCGCGTCCTTCGAGCACGCCGACGACGTTCGGGCGGTCGGGCGTGACCGTGTCGATCGACACATCGAGCCCGCCGCGGCGCATCTCGGCGGCGATCAGATCGGCAATCTCGCGCTCGCCCGGGGCGCCGCGCACCAGCGTGGGATTGACGGAGTTCACGGCCACGAGCTCGCGGAGCAGGCGAATGGCTGGGTCCATCAGGGGTAGCTTACTGCTCTCAGCTCTCAGATGAGATAGCTGTAAGCTGACAAGATGCGAGTCATCGCAATTACCGGGGCGTCCGCGGGAATCGGGCGCGCGACCGCGCTGCGGATGGCGCGCGACGGCGCGGCGGTGGCGATCTGCGCGCGGCGCGCCGATCGGCTCGACACGGTGGCGGCCGAGATCGTCGCCGGCGGCGGTCAGGCCCTGGCGATGACCGCCGACGTGACCCGCGCCGAAGACATGGACGCCTTCGTCGCCCGGACGGTCGAGCGTTTCGGCCGGCTCGACGTGATGATGTGCAACGCGGGCTTCGGCATCGCGGGCGCGATCGACGACATCGCACCGGACCAGATGCAGAGGTTGATGGACATTAACTACACGGGCACCTATCACGCGATGCGCGCGGCGCTGCCGCTGTTTCGCCGCCAGGGTTCAGGGCACGTGATCGTGATCTCGTCGATCGTCGGCAAGCGCGGCGTGCCGTTCATGGGCGCCTATTCGGCGACCAAGTTCGCGCAGGTCGGCCTCGCCGAGTGCCTGCGTTCCGAGCTTCACGGCACCGGCATCCACGTCAGCGTCGTGTATCCGGTGTCCACCGAGAGCGAGTTCTTCGAAGTCATGTCACGCGAGACCGGCACGACGGTGACCCGAGCCGCAGGCCCGCGGCAACGTGTCGAGCAGGTCGCCGACGCGATCGCGAAGGCCATCCGCCGCCCGATTCCGGAGGTCTACCCGCACGCCAAGTCGCGCGCGCTCGTCATCCTCAACGCCCTCGCGCCCGGATTCACCGACGGCATCGTCAAGCGCTTCGGGCGCAAACCTGTTGGAAGGGAGCAGAGGTGACCTCCGCTGTCTGAGATGACGATGACGACGGTCACCAGCCTCGCCTCGGTCGTCCGCGACGCCGGCGGCCGGGCGCTGATTGTCGGCGGCTGGGTCCGCGATCGGCTGCTCGGCCTGCCGGAGTCGAGCAACGTCGACCTGGAGGTCTTCGGCCTTCCCGGCGATCGGCTGCGCGCCCTGCTGGAATCGTTCGGCCGCATCGAGGCGGTCGGCGAGAGCTTCCAGGTCTACAAGATCGGCGACATCGACGTCTCCTTGCCGCGGCGCGATTCAAAAGCGGGCCGCGGCCATCGCGGTTTCGTCGTGACCGGCGATCCCGAGCTGACGATCACCGAGGCGGCGCGGCGGCGCGACTTCACCGTCAACGCGATCTCGTGGGATCCGCTGACCGGCGAGTATTTCGATCCGTTCCAGGGCAGGGCCGATCTCGCGGACCGGCTGCTGCGGGTCGTCGATCCGCAGACCTTCGGCGACGACAGCCTCCGCGTGCTGCGCGGCGTCCAGTTCGCGGCGCGCTTCGCGCTCACGCTCGAGGAATCGACGGCGGCACTCTGCCGGCAGATTCCGCTCGACGACCTGCCGGCCGAGCGGGTGTGGGGCGAATTCGAGAAGCTGCTGTTCGCGCCAAGGCCGTCGATCGGCTTCACCGTGGCGATGGAGCTCGGGGTGATCGCGAGGCTGTTTCCGGAGCTGCAGGCGCTCGCCGGTTGTCCGCAGGAGCCGGAGTGGCACCCTGAAGGCGACGTGTGGGTGCACAACCTGCAGGTC
>DATASG010000356.1:0-2821 GCA_036269295.1 Vicinamibacterales bacterium
CGGCGTCCAGCTGGTCGAGGGAAAGGTGTTCGACGGCATTCCGCCCGGTGAAGCCGCCCGATCGATCGGCGGCACCTATGATCAGTTCATCGCCTCACAGCCGGGCTCGATCCGCGGCGTCGTCTCCGACGCCGCGTTCTACGACGTCGGCACGCCGGCCGACTACTGGCGGACGTCGCTGGCGTTGGCCGCGGCTGAAGGGCAGAGCTTCACGCCGTCGATTCTGTGGGACGATGTGGACGTGGGCGCCGGTGCACAGCTCGACGAATGCATCGTCACCGATGGCGTGATGGTTCCGGCGGGTGCGCATCACCGCCGCCAGATTCTCGTGCGCGGAGAGGACGGGGGAACGCTCGTATCACCTCTGAACCTTGAACCCTAGAACCTTAGAACCCTAGAACCCTAGAACCCTTGATCCTTCGATGACCGAGCAACGCACGGCGGACGGCGCGCAGCTGCGCGATCGCATCGATCGGTACCTGCACGACAGCGGGATCGGTGGTCCGACGCCGCGCGTGGTGCCGCTGACCGGCGACGCCTCTGATCGCAGGTATTTCCGCATCATCTCCGCCGACGGCCCGTCGATCGTGGTCGCGCTGCACGCCGGCGCGATCGACTTTGCGACCCTTCCCTTCGCCAACGTCGGCGTCCTGATGGAACGGATTCCGCTGCCCGTACCGGGCATCCTCGGACACTCCGACGAGCTCGGAATCGTCGCCCTGCAGGACCTGGGCGACGTGACGCTGCAGGCGCACCTCGGCGCGGCGCCACCGTCCGAGCATGCGGCGCTGTACCGCCAGGCGGTGGCGCTCATCGAGCAGCTGCAGCGCCGTGGCGGCGAGCTGCAGTCCGAGGTGTTCCTGCCCTACCGCATCGCCTTCGACATCGAGAAGCTGACGTGGGAGCTGGACTTCTTCGCGAAGCACTTCGTCGAGGGCTACCGCGGCGCCACGTTCACACCGCAGGAACGAGCGGCGCTCGCCGCCGAATGGGCGTCCATCGTCACCGAGCTGGCGGGCGAGCCCCGCGTACTGTGCCATCGCGACTACCACAGCCGCAATCTGATGCTCAGCGACGGGAGCCTCTACATCATCGACTTCCAGGACGCGCGCATGGGCCCCGACACTTACGATCTGGCGTCGCTGCTGCGCGACTCGTACGTCGACATCGGCGACCGCGAGCTCGACGAGCTGATCGCCTATTTTCTGGCGCTGAAAACCCGCGACGGCGCGCCGGCCGAGGCGGACCAGGAATTCCGGCGCCGGTTCGACCTGATGGCGCTGCAGCGCAACCTGAAGGCGCTCGGGACGTTCGGATACCAGACAATCACCCGCCGTAACACGGTCTACATCCAGTACATCCCGCGCACGCTCCGCTACGCCAGGACCAACCTTGCGAAGTACCCGCGCTTCGCGCGGCTGCGCGAGATCCTCGCGGCGCACGTCGAGGAGCTGGCGTAGGTTTTGTCGTCGCGGACGGCCTCGAGGCCGGTCGCACGCCGCACCTCGGGCCCGCACCTCTCTCCGGCTACAATAGACGTTTCGGCTTGTGACAAAACGCCAGTTCGGGGTCTCCACACATCTCTACCACGGCCAGCGTCTGAGCCACGAGCATCTGCTCGAAATTGCGGCGCACGGCTTCGAGTGCATCGAGGTCTACGCGACGCGGACGCACTTCGACTACCACAATCCGTCGGCGATCGCCGATCTCCAGGGCTGGCTCGCCGACGCCCGGCTCGAGCTGCACAGCATTCACGCGCCGACCGCCGAAAGTTTTGCGGGCGGACGCTGGAGCGGGTCGCTGTCGCTGGCCAGCCCCGATCCGGCGGCGCGCGCGCACGCGGTGAGCGAAACCGAGAAGGCGCTGCACGTCGCGCGGCGGCTGCCGGTGCCGGTGCTGGTCACGCATCTGGGGATCCCGCGGACGCAGATCGGACCTGGTAATTCGCGCGCCGCGGCGCGGCGCAGCCTCGAGGAGCTGCGGACGGTCGCGGAGCCGCTCGGCGTGCGGATCGCGGTCGAGGTGATTCCGAACCAGCTGTCGGGCGCCGGTTCGATCGTGCACTTCGTCGAGGACGATCTCGACGGCCTCGGCATCTGCCTCGACTTCGGCCACGCGCACCTCGACGGCGACGTCGCGGACGCGGTCGAAACCGTGTCGGAGTACTTGATCGCGACCCACGTCCACGACAACCGCGGGCGGCACGACGATCACCTGCTGCCCTTCGACGGCACGATCGACTGGGCGGGGACGCTGTTGGCGGTACAGAAGATCGGCTATGACGGCCCGTTCATGTTCGAGATCGTGCCGAACGGATCGACGAAGCAGACCCTGGCGCGGGCACGAGCGGCGCGCCAGCGGATCGAAGCCATATTGGCCGAGGGCTCAGCGCCGCTGGGCTGACTGAACGGGTCAAAACGACGCGTTACCGGGCGTCCGCGGAAAGGGAATCACGTCGCGGATATTGGCCATCCCGGTGGCATAGATGATTGTGCGCTCGAGGCCCAGACCGAATCCCGCGTGCGGCACGGTCCCATAGCGGCGCAGGTCTCGGTACCACGCGTAGCGCTTCGCGTCGAGGTTCAGCTCCGCCAGCCGGCGATCGAGACAGTCGAGCCGCTCCTCGCGCTGCGACCCGCCGATGATCTCGCCGATGCCCGGCGCCAGGACATCCATCGCCGCGACCGTCTTGCCGTCGTCGTTCAGGCGCATGTAGAACGCCTTGATCTCCTTGGGGTAGTTGGTCAGGATCACCGGCCTGCCGGCGTGATTTTCGGAGATGTAGCGCTCGTGCTCGGATTGCAGAAAATCACGCCGGCAG
>DATASG010000357.1:0-3337 GCA_036269295.1 Vicinamibacterales bacterium
CAGCGCGCGCGACAGATCGGGTGCGGGCTGCGATTGCGCGAGCCACGGCAGGTACACCTGGCTCTTGAAGGGCAGGAACACGACCACGAATGTGGCGCCGACGCCACGCGAGACGTCCTGCATCTCGCCCAGGGCCTGACGCGTCAAGGCCCACCCGCGCCGCGACGCAAGTTCCCGTTCAGAAAACGTGAGCGTGTTGAGGTACGGCGGCATGAATGCCCATCGGACCGTGTGGCCGGCCACCGCGGCCGTGAACAGCCCTCGATCGAAGGCGACGCCAGGCACCGTCGCGCCGGAGGTCGCATCGGTTCCAGGACGGGCCGTGCTGCCGTCACCCGAGGGTGCGGACAGCCCCGCGTCCTCGCGCGCTTCGGCCCGTTCCAGCTTCGACAACCAGGTGCCGGTGGCGCGGATCGCGCTGACCAGGAACCATGTGTCGGCGCGGCTGACCACGTCCTTGATCCGCCAGCCCTGCTCCGGGCGGCGGACCGTGCCTCCTGAGCGCGAGAAGTCGTCGAACGCTTCCGCGTCGAACAGATCGTTGCCGGCGAAATAGGCCAGCACGACGATCCGCGGATGATGGCGCACCGCGTAGGTCCTGAGCGTCAACAGCTCCTGCTGCGGCCCGAATCCCGCCGTGCCGTAGTTCTGCACGACCATCCCCGTTTGGCGCTCGAGCCGGGTCGGCCACGCGTCCTCGATCGGCAGCGTCATCGCGTCGGTGAACGAGTCGCCCAGCGCGGCGACGTCGATCCGCTCGCGCACACGCGCGTTGCGGAAACCTTCATCGTCGGTCTGGAACGCGAAACGGTGGAGCAGCCCGTCACTCACGCTTGCGGGCACGTAGCCCATGCGGACGATGTCGCCGTACCGCCATTCGTTGACGGCTTCGACCCGCCGGCGCAGGCGGCGGCCGAACTCCGGCGTGTCCTCCCACCTCGGGTCCCGCCGGACCTCGCCGAGGTCATGCCGCTCGGCGGCGATGCCGCTCGGGACGCGATCGCCCAGCGCCCGCAGGCCCGCTTCGAGCGCGACGAAGCTGACGGCGACGCTGCCGGCGAGCGCCAGTGCCTTGAACCAGACGACGCGATGGGTGCCCGCGCGCGGCGGCTCGAGCGGCGGCGCGCCGCGCTCTGACAACACCAACGCTCCGGCAAGCAGCAGCATGATGGTCAACAGGTGCGGGCCGGCGTGCAGGTCGCGGACGATGCGCGGATCGACCCAGGCGAGCGATCCCTGGCTGACGAGCTCGACGACGCCAGGGCGCGCGGGTATCGCGTGCGTAACGGTGACGGGAGCCGAGGCGTCGCCTCGCGCCAGCACATCGACGGTCGCGCCGTCACGCCAGCGGATCTCGTACGCTGCGCGCGACGCGGGCCTGACGACGACGCGCAGCGTTGACGGCCGTCCCACCGCCGTCTTGAAGGCGATCACATCATCGTCTCGCGAGGCGATCTTCGGGACGATGCGCCCGTCTTCGATGTCGAAGCGCTGTACCGCGGCGGATCGCGCGGTGCCGTTCGAGCGCTGCGCGAGGTAAAGGCGATAGGTGGTGACGTACGCCCAGTTACGGACAACAAGCGCGGTGACGGCCAGCGCGGCGATCGTCAGGATCGCCGGCAGCCGGCGTCGAGCGAAGCGGGCCATCGCGGCAGCGTGCACGGGCCAGGCGGTCGCAAAGCGCATGCCCGTTGCGACACAGGCGACTAAGCGCGTTTAACGTGGTGTCCACACCGAAATCGAAGGCGCTTTAGAAGTGGCTGAAGAGCCCGATCAGGATGATGAACGGGATCGGCACACCGAGCAGCAGCAGCAAAATGGAACGCATCGTTCTCCTCAGGCGATCGCCATGCGATCGCGTTCTTTTCCGCCGACGGTCGCGGCAGCGCTGGCGCAGAACGCGCCCACGAGCAGCGCGACGAAGGTCCAGTACAGCGAGTGGGCAATCGCGTGACGACGCTCCTCGAGCTCGGCGGCTAGGGCCGCTGGTGCGTTGGCCTGGGCCGTATCGCCGGAAGCGCTAGAGGCGCGCTCGGCGGCGAGGTTGGCGTTCGCGAAGGTCGGTGGCAGGCCTGCGCCGGCCATCATCGACGCGGCCGATGTGAGCAGGCCTGCGGTGAGGACCAGGCTCGTCGACCACGCGAGAAAGCCGTGGGCGGTGTCCCGGAAGAACACCTCATGGGTGTGGAGGCGAACCCAACGCGTCCGAAGCCGGCCGGCCATGAACCCGCCTACAGAGGAGGCGATCATCTGGGTCAGGACAATCCAAATGATGGCAATCCGTCCCACGCGCGTCACCTCGGCTCCGGGACCCACCCATGGGGACACCGCCGAGAACCCGACGCCCGTGCCGAGGGCGATGAGCGCGAGCGAGAGCGCAGCGGTCGCCACGGCTCCAGCGAAAATCGCGGGCCACGAAACCGCCGATATCGATGTTTCGCTCCCGTCCCCGGTGTCACGTGACTCAGTCAAATCGCTCATACCGCCAGCCGTCCTTTCCGGTGTCGCCGGGCGCGTCGACGCGGCGCCAGCCGACCGCGGTGCAAGGCCCGATCCGTCGTCTTCTCTGCGGACCGGTACGATGGATGCAGCTGTGCGGCCATGGTCTTCCCATCCCGCCCCATGCACCCAGCGGCGATGCTGGCCGCGCTGGTGTTCGCGTCAACCGCTCGAGCGACCGTGCCGGATGTGGCAGACCAGACGATTAGGCAGTTTCTTGCTCAAGATGTTACGCAGCCTGCCTATCGAGGCATCCGTCGACTGGAGGCGGAGAACGGCAGCCGGAAGGGCTGGCTCGAGGCCACCACTGAGTATTCGCCCCAGACTGGATTTCACTACGAGGTCGTCGCCGAGGGTGGCTCGAGCTACATCCGAACGAAGGTGCTGAAGGCCGTTCTGGATGGCGAGCGAGACGCCATCGCTGACGGCGAGATGGCGCGCGCCTCGCTGGCGCCTTGCAATTACGCGTTTCACCCGAATGGCATCGATGCCGACGGTCTCGTGAACGTCCTCCTGGCGCCGCGGCGCAAGGAGCGTGTCCTGGTGTCCGGGATGATGGCATTGAATGCCGCCGATGGCGGACTGGTCAAACTGCAGGGCCGGCTCGCCAAGAGCCCGTCGTTCTGGGTGACGAACGTCGATATCGTGCAGACCTACGAACGCATCTCCGGCACCGTCGTCCCCGTCACGCTGGAGACGAAGGCGGAGGTGCGCTTCCTTGGTGAAGCGACCCTTCGCATGAGCTACGTCTATTCTGAAATCGACGGCCGGCCGCTCGCTTCCAGTCGCTGACTGACAAAGCCATCGGTCGACGCTCGTCAGAACCTCACCCGAACGC
>DATASG010000358.1:0-3390 GCA_036269295.1 Vicinamibacterales bacterium
GTCCACCGCCCCGCGCGCGGCGATCCACGACACCGCCAGCGGCGCCACTACCGAGGCCGGCCGCTCGGGCATCACGAACTCGGTCGGCGCTCGCGTATCGCCAAAATGGTCGTCGTAGACGTCGAACCCGGCATTCAGGCCGAAACGCGAGTGCAGCGGAAACCCGGCGACGAAGGCGGCGGTCTGATACCCCACCTGCTTCAGCCGGGTCGCCAGCGTTTGCGCGCCGGCCGGCAGGCGGTAGCCGCTGTTGTCGCGAACACCGTGCTGAAACGGGTAAGACCCGGTGAGGATGCTTGCGTGAGAGCTCAAGGTGGTGACGGCGTGAGCGTGCGCGAAGTCGAAGCGAACGCCCCCCGCCGCGAGCCGATCGAGCGCCGGCGTCGCCGCGGCGCCGCCATACGAGCCGAGCGCATCGGCGCGCAGCGTGTCGATCGTGATCAGGAGGACATTCTGATTGGCGATCGGATGGAGATCCGCGTGTGGGGCCGGTCGGCTGCACGCGGCGATCAAAACCGGGACCGGAAGAACAAACCGCAGCGAACGCCGAGCACGCTGAGAAAACGTTTCTCTGCGATCTTGGCGATCTCCGCGGTTTTTTCCGGACGTCACCCTCTTTTGAACGTCACTTCTGTGCGAGCGCGACCGTCAGCAGCAGCGCATGCTGCGTGCCCATCCACGCGTCCGTCACGTCGAAATTCTCGCTCAGCGCGTGCGCGTCGCGCCCCCGGCCGCCGCCGCCGATCGTGATCGCCGGCACGCCCAGCGCCATCGGGGTGTTCGAATCGGTCGATCCCTCGCCGAGGTTCGACGTGAAACCCAGCACCGTCGCGGCCGCCAGCCCGTTGCGAACGATGGCGGAGTTCTCCGGCGTCGAGCCGGCAGGTCGATCGCCGACCAGCTCCTTGACGACCGTAATCACGCCCGGCTTGCCCCAGCGAGCGTTCTCCTCTGCAACCGCGGCGTCAATCGCCTTCTGAATGTTCGCGTCCACCGCCGCCAGCGAGGCCGGATCGGAGGAGCGCATGTCGAGCTCCATCCAGCCTTCGAACGGAATCGAGTTCACCGACGTGCCGCCGCCGATGCGGCCGACGTTGAAGGTCGTGCGCGGCTGCTTGGGTACTTGCAGCTCCTGAATCTTGGCAATCGCGCGCCCCATCGCGCCCATCGGGTTGGCCATCCCGAAGGCGCCGAAGCTGTGGCCGCCGGGCCCCTTGAACGTCACGCGGTAGCGATGGCTGCCCACCGCGACGTTGGTCACGTGCACGCCGGTGCCGTCGATCGAGACGAACCGATCGATCTGATCCTTCAGCGTCGTGTTGAACAGCTCCTTCACGCCGCGCAGATCGCCCAGGCCTTCTTCGCCGACGTTGGCGACGAAGGTGATCGAGCCCGGCGTCTTGACGTTGGCCTTCTTCATCTCGCGAACGATGGCGACCATCACCGCCAGGCCGCGACAGTCGTCGCCGATACCGGGACCCTTCAACACGTTGCCCTCGCGCTTCACCTTGACGTCGGTCCCCTCCGGGAAGACGGTGTCCAGGTGCGCCGCGAGCACGAGACGCGGACGCGCGGCGGCGCCCGGATAGTCGCCCAGCACGTTGCCGACCTTGTCGACCCTGACGTTCTGCAGGCCCAGCTGCGTGAACACCCGCTTCAGTTCGAGGCCGCGCACTTCTTCCTTGAACTCGGGCGCCGGGATCTCGCAGAAGCGGATCTGATCCGCGATGGTCTGCGCCTCGGTCGCCTTCGCGCCATCGATCGCGGCCTTCACCGCCGGATCTTTCAGCAGCTCCGCCGGCGACGGCGAGCCGCTCTGCGCCTGAACCGTACCGGCCGCCAGCGCGAGCGCCACACCTCCCGACAACACGAATCGCAGCACGTCAACCTCCCTGCAGAATGAAAAGACGGTAGAAAGCCTTGGGAAATGGTAGCGCAGCCCGAAGCCGGATGCGACAATCCAAATCTTCGGATTCGGCTGAAGCCCGAACTGGCGCATAAGATTTTTGTGCTCGAAAAGGTGACGAAGGCGCATATCCTTCCGGCACGGATAAATTGCAAGCTGTTTCGTTGACGAGGAGGATACCTGTGACACGCACCTTCTTTCGAGTGCTCGCGGCGCTGGCCATCGTTTCCGCGTTCGGCCTCGCTCCGGCCGCCGCGCAAACGGGTCAGACTTTCGGCGAGGTCGTCGGTAAGGTGACCGACGATCAGGGCGGCGTGCTGCCCGGCGTCACCGTCACGCTGTCCGGCCCCAACGTCATGGGCGCCCCGACGGCGGTCAGCGGCGCCAACGGCCTCTACCGCTTTCCGGCGGTCAACACCGGCACCTACACCCTGAAGTTCGATTTGGCCGGCTTCGCACCGCTCGTGCGCACGGGAATCGTCGTCCCAGTCCGCCAGACGATCACGGTCGACGCGCAGATGAAGCTGGCGTCGCTGCAGGAGACGGTCACGGTCAGCGGCTCGTCGCCAACCGTCGACGTCGAGAACACCAAAGTCGGCGCCCGCCTCTCGCAGGAAATCCTGACGGCGGTGCCGACGTCGCGCACGATCTTCGGCTCGACCACCGTCCTCCCCGGCATGACGATGGGCCGGCAGGATCCGGGCGGGCTGAACGCGGCGACGTCGACCGGCATGGTCGCGCACGGCGCCGGCACCTACAACCTGAACTACTACGGCGTCACCGCCGACACGCCCCAGAACTACGGCTCGATGTACTACATGGACTTCGGATCGGCGGAAGAAGTCTCGGTGGACACGGCGGCGATGGGCGCGGAGGTCGGCGGCGGCGGCGGCGCGAACATCAACGTCATCCCGAAAAGCGGCGGCAACGTCGTCAAGGGCGACGCCAACTACAGCATCACCGGCAAGGGGATCTGGAACGGCTTCACCGGCAACAACATCACCGACGCGCTGCGCGCGCAGGGGATCACCGACCCGACGCTGCGGTCGCTGAAGGACTTCAACACCAGCTTCGGCGGTCCCTTCATCAAGGACCGCCTGTGGTGGTTCGGGTCGTTCCGGAACTATTCGACCGTCGAAGCGACCGGCGGCTACACCATCGTCAACGCCGACGGCAGCCTGACCAACCCGTTCAACTCGAACTTGCGGAACTACACCGCGAGCACCAAGTACCAGATCAACAAGAACAACCAGCTGTCGGCGTTCTGGACCTACAACCGGAAATTCCAGCCGAACCGCAACGCCGGCGTGGCGCAGCCGCTGCCACAGGGCACGCTGCACCAGGAATCCCCGAAGAACCTGATCAACGCGAACTGGACTTCGGTGATGGGCCAGAACACCTTCCTCGAGGTGTCTTCGACCTACTTCCACATGCACTGGCCGAGCACCTGTGCCGACGAGTTCAACGCGCTGCCGGCCGATCAG
>DATASG010000359.1:0-6960 GCA_036269295.1 Vicinamibacterales bacterium
AGGATTTGAGGATTTGAAGAGTTGAGGAGCTGCCGCCTTGGTCCCTTGGCTCCTTACCTCGTAAGATCCGAGATCCTGAGATCCTGAGATCCTCAAATCCTCAAATCCTCAAATCCTTAGATGTCGAGCATCATGGAACAGAAGCACATCAACCCCTGGCTGATCGCGGTCTCCGTGATGTTCGCGACGTTCATGGAGGTGCTCGACACCACCGTCGTGAACGTGTCTCTGCCCCATATCGCCGGGACGCTATCGGCGTCGATCGACGAGGCGACGTGGGCGCTGACGTCGTATCTGGTCGCCAACGCGATCATCCTGCCGATGACCGGCTGGCTTGCGAGCATGTTCGGGCGCAAGAACCTGCTGATGCTCTCGGTGATCGGCTTCACCGCGGCGTCGTTCCTCTGCGGCCTGGCGCCGACACTCGGCTCGCTGATCTTCTTCCGCATCCTCCAGGGCGCCACCGGCGGCGCGCTGCAGCCGCTCTCACAGGCGGTGCTGCTGGAAGCCTTCGCGCCGCAGGATCGCGGCAAGGCGATGGGCTTCTGGGCGCTGGGCATCGTGGTGGCGCCGATTCTGGGGCCGGTGCTCGGGGGCTGGCTCACCGACAACTACAGCTGGCGCTGGGTCTTCTATATCAACATCCCGGTCGGCATCGCGTCGATCGTGATGACGAAGATGTACATCTTCGATCCGCCCTACTTGAAGGCGGAGTCCCGCAAGGTGGATTACTGGGGCATCGGCATGCTCGCGGTCGGCATCGGCGCGCTGCAGATCGTGCTCGACAAGGGTCAGGAGGAGGACTGGTTCTCCTCCAACATGATCCTGATCCTCTCCATCGTCGCGGCGGTGACGCTGACCGCGCTCATCTGGCATCTGCTGACGACGGATGAGCCCATTGTCGATCTTCGCGTGTTCAAGGAGCGGAGCTACGCCGTAGGTGTCTTTCTGATGACGGTCGTCGGCTTCGTGCTCTACGGCAGCATGGTGCTGTTGCCGGTGATGCTGCAGACGCTACTCGGCTACCCGCCGCTGCAGGCAGGGATCGCGATGGCGCCGCGCGGCATCGGCTCGTTTTTCATGATGCCGATCACCGGCATGATGACCGGCAGGTTCGACGCCCGGAAGCTGTTGACCGCCGGGCTGCTCGTCGGCGGCTCGACGCTGATCTGGCTCTCCTGGCTCAACCTGGAGGCCGGTTACTGGGATATCTTCTGGCCGCAGCTGCTGCAGGGCGTCGGCATGTCGCTGCTGTTCGTGCCGCTCACGACGATCTCGATGGACGCGATCCCGCGCGAGAAGATGGGCAACGCGACCAGCCTCTTCAACCTGATGCGCAATATCGGCGGCAGCATCGGCATCGCCGCCACCGGCACACTGCTCGCCCGGCACGGCCAGTCGACCACGGCCACCCTCGGCGCCAACATCACGCCCTACGATCCGGCGTCGCAGTCGATCCTGGCCGGATTCCGGCAGGCGTTCATGGCGGCGGGCGCCGACGTGGCGACGGCGACCGAGCGCGCCAACGCGGCGCTGTTCGGCATGGTCCAGCGGCAGGCGACGATGGTCTCGTTTGTCGAGATCTTTCAGCTGCTGGGCGTCATGTTCGTGGGGCTCGTCCCGCTCGTGCTGCTCATGAAACGGCCCAGGCGCGGCGGTCCTGCCCCGGCGGCTCATTGACGTGTAAACTGCAATCGTGATCCTCGCGCTCGCCGTCGCGCTCGCGCTCGGACAGGAACCGCCTCGGCCGTCGTTCGCTGAGTGGCTGGCGGGCGTGCGCGCCGAAGCCGTGGCCCGGGGCCTGCGCGAGGAGATCGTCGACGCCGCTCTGGCCGACGTCACCGAGCCGCAACCCGTCATCCTGGAGCGCGATCGCGCCCAGGCCGAAACGGTGTTTTCGCTCGAGAAATACATCGCCCGCATCCTCAAGCCCAAATTGATTCTGGGCGGGCGCGAGGCGTACGCGAAACACCAGGAGGTGCTCGGCCGGGTCGCCGAGCGCTATGGTGTCCCGTCGCGGATCGTGGTCGCCATCTGGGGCATGGAGTCCAACTACGGCCGCTTCAGCGGGGTGCGACCCACCGTGCCGGCGCTCGCGACGCTCGCCTGGGATCCGCGCCGCTCGGCCTTCTTCCGCGGCGAGCTCTTCGACGCGCTCGAGATCCTCAACCGCGGCGACATCGATCTGCCGCAGCTCAAGGGGTCCTGGGCCGGCGCGATGGGCCAGACCCAGTTCATGCCGTCGAGCTATCTGAAGTTCGCGGAAGACTTCGACGGCGACGGCAAACGCGACATCTGGTCGACTCCGGCCGACGTCTTCGCGTCGATCGCCAACTATCTGAAGGGCCACGGCTGGGCGGCGGACCAGGACTGGGGACGCGAGGTTGCGGTCACGCCCGCCGTCGCGCGCCGGATCGCCCGAGACGTCGCGCCGCGCAGCGGCAGCTGCCAGGCGACCCGCAACATGAGCGTGCCGCTGCCGTTCAGGCGGTGGGAGGAGCTCGGGGTAAGGCTCCCACGGTGCAAGGCGCTGCCCAAGAGCGACGTGCCCGCCTCGCTGGTCTCCGGGAACTCTCGTTACTTTCTGGTCGACTCCAATTACGACGCGATCCTCGAGTACAACTGCGCACATTCCTACGCCATTACGGTGGCACTTCTTGGGGACGCGATCGCGTCGAGCAAGGCGCCAGCGGCGTCTAAAGGGTCGAAGTCCGCCGCGAAACCGAAAGCCGGGAGGCGCCGGTAAATGGCGGTCTGGGGCGAAAGCTGAACAGCGAGGCAGGCATGGCAGGGTCCTTCGACGTAGATGATCGCGGCGTCATCGTCGCGTGCAAGTCGTGCGGAAAGAGAAACCGCCTGGCCTACGAGCGCCTTGGCGAGAAGGTCAAGTGCGGCGACTGCAAGCAGCCGATCGCCGGCGTCAACGAACCGATCGAGCTTCGCTCATCGGCCGAGTTCGACACCCTGGTCGCGAAGGCCTCGGTGCCGGTCGTGGTCGACTACTGGGCGCCCTGGTGCGGGCCGTGCCGGATGGTTGCGCCCGAGTTGCAGAAGGTGGCAGCGCGTCAGGCCGGTCAGGTGATCGTCGTGAAGGTGAACACCGACGAGCTGTCTGACCTCGGCCAGCGCTTCGGCATCCGATCGATCCCGACACTGGCGGTGTTCGAGGGCGGCAAGGAGATCGCGCGTGAGAGCGGCGCCAGGCCCGCGCCTGAGATCGAGGCGCTGATCGCGAAAGCGCGAGCCGCCGCCCCGGCGCGGTGAGCCCCGCCCCGCCCGCGCGCTGAGACCAGGCGCGCCCGCGCGAGCGTCTCGAGCGTCTCGAGCGTCGCAAAGAGAGTCTCGAGGGTCGCAAAGGGAACAGCGCCGACATACCGTATCATCTGCGCATGCCGGCCTCACATTTCCGCGCGCTGCGCGGCGCCGCGGTCGCCGCGGCCTGGACGATCGCGATCGGCGGCGCACAGCCGCCCGCACCGGCGGCCTTCGATCTCGAAGAGGCGACGATCGCCGGCCTGCAGCAGCGGATGCAGCAGGGCCAGGACACGTCGCGATCGATCGTCGACAAGTACCTGGCGCGGATCGAGGCGGTCGATCGCACCGGACCGTCGTTGCGAAGCGTGATCGAGGTCAACCCCGACGCACGGACCATCGCCGATCAGCTCGACGCCGAACGCAAAGCGCGCGGGCCGCGCGGGCCGCTGCACGGCGTGCCCGTGCTGATCAAGGACAACATCGCGACCGCCGACCGCATGATGACGACCGCCGGCTCGCTCGCGCTGGCGGGCGTCGTCCCGCCGAAGGATGCGTTCATCGCCGCCCGGCTGCGCCAGGCAGGGGCGGTGATTCTCGGCAAGACGAATCTCAGCGAATGGGCGAACTTCTGCTCGACCCACTCGACCAGCGGCTGGAGCGGGCGCGGCGGGCAGACGAGGAACCCTTACGCGCTCGATCGCAACCCGTCGGGATCGAGCTCCGGCACCGGCGCGGCCATCGCCGCCAACCTGGCGGCGGCCGGCGTCGGCACCGAAACCGACGGCTCCATCGTCTCGCCGTCGAACAACAACGGCCTCGTGGGGATCAAGCCGACGCTCGGTCTCCTGAGCCGCAGCGGCATCGTGCCGATCGCACACAGCCAGGACACCGCCGGCCCGATGACGCGCACGGTCGCCGACGCCGCCGTGATGCTCGACGCGATGTCCGGCGCGGATGTGGACGATCCGCCCACCCGCCGCTCGACCCCCATCGACTACACGCGCTGGCTGGACGCACACGGCCTCGAGGGCGCCCGCATCGGCGTCGTCCGCAACAAGTACTTCGGCTACAGCCCCGCCGCCGACCGGCTCGCAGAGGCGGCGATCGCCGAGATGAAAAAGCAGGGCGCGATCGTCGTCGATCCCGCCAACATCGCCACGCTCGGCAAGTTCGACGATGGCGAGTTCGAGGTGCTGCTGTACGAGTTCAAGGCCGACTTGAACAAGTACCTGACGTGGCTGGGCGCCGCGTCGCCGGTCCACTCCCTGAAGGACGTCATCGCCTTCAACGAGGCGCACAAGGATCAGGAGATGCCGTACTTCGGCCAGGAGATCATGGCGATGGCCGAAAAGAAGGGACCGTTGACCAGCGCGAAGTACACCACCGCGCTCGCCAGGAATCGGCAGATGGCGCGGGCACTCGGCATCGACGCGACGATGACCAGGTTCAAGCTGGACGCGCTGGTCGCACCGACCAGCGGCCCGGCGGGGCTGATCGATCTGGTGAACGGTGACAGCTCGTCGGGCGGTTCGTCGCCGTCGACGGTGACGTCGGTCGCCGGCTATCCGCACATCACGGTACCGGCGGGCTACGTTCGCGGGCTACCGGTGGGGATTTCGTTCTTCGGCCGGGCCTGGAGCGAGACGACCCTCATCAAGCTCGCCTACGCCTACGAGCAGGCGACGAAACATCGTCAGCCGCCGACCTTTGCCCCCACCGCCGATCTATCACGCCGTTGAACGCGAAACTGTCACGACGCTAAACGCAGAACCCGCGGATGGGGTTATTCGGCGCTCTGCCAGAGCGCCCGGCCGACGAAGAACGGCCCGAGGCGCTCCAGATACAGCGACGTTTGCTGTGTCTTGCGCATCGCCTGCACCAGCGCGGACAGCGGGTAGAGCTCCTTCCCGATCAGGCCGATGACGAAGTCGTTGTCGTCCTTGTCGAGTCCGTGGCAGGCGAGGCGGATGTCGTGCGCGTAGTCGCCGGCGCCGAATGACATCCCGATCGTCCCGTGCTCGGCGAGGATGACGCGCTGCTCTTCCGGAGGCAGCTGCGCGAACTTCCCGCTGCGGCGCAGCGGGTAGAACACGCCCCATTTCCAGGCTGGGTTCAGCACCGTGCGGCGCGGCCGGTGCAGCAGCACTTCGGCCAGATCGGGCTCGTAGCCGATGGAATACGTGCGCCCGAGCATCGTATATTCCGGCTTCTGGGTCAGCGGCGCGAAGTCGGGGCCGTTGAGAACCGGGCGGACCCGGTCGAGGAAATAGTCCGGATCGTCGCTGAAGGTCAGCAGCCCGACGCCGCGCGGATCGTTGAGGTCTTCGTAAAGGACGCCGGCGATCTTGGCGCGGTCGAGCGCGTTGGCGAGGACGTCGGTGCCGCCGGCGCCGCCGAACGCCATGAACTGCATGAACAGCCGCTCGTTGGAGTGCTGCGGGTGCCCGTCTTTGTTGCCGCCCTTCTCGCTCAGGTCCGGGGGCTCGGGTCCGCGCCGCGCTGTCGTGTGGTCCGCCATACGCTGAGTATAATTCGCCGAGGTGTCTGCCGATTATCGCGTCCGCCTCGCCACGCTCGCGGACGCCGACGTCCTGGTACACCACCGCATCGCGATGTTCACCGACATGGGCGTCTCGCTCGACGCGCGCGAGCTCGACCGCGCGTTTCGCGTCTGGCTCCGTGACGTGATGCCCGAAGGGACCTACCGCGCCTGGCTCGTCGACGCACCGGATGGCACGGTAGCATGTGGAGGCGGGATCACGATCATCCCGTGGCCGCCGGGTCCACGATATGCCGGCGATCGGCTCGCTTTCGTCTACAACGTCTACACCGAGTCCGGACACCGCCGGCGCGGGCTGGCGCGGCTGGTCATGGAGACGATTCACGGCTGGTGCCGCGACGAAGGGATCGGGTCGATGGCGCTCAACGCCAGCCGCGACGGAAAATCGCTCTATGAGTCGATGGGATACGCCGAATCGACCAGCCCGATGATGTTTTTGCCGATTGTCAGGGTATAATTCCCCGGCTCAGAGCTTGAAAAAGCCGACCAATCAGGTCCCATAACGGAGACGCAGCGAGCATGCCATTCATCATCACTGACCCGTGTATCGAAACCAAGGACACCGCCTGCGTGGATGTGTGTCCGGTGGACTGTATTCACCCGCGCAAGGATGAAGCCGAATTCGCCCAGGCCGCGATGCTCTACATCCATCCTGAGGAATGCATCGACTGCGGCGCCTGCGTCCCGGCGTGCCCCGTTGCGGCGATCTACGAGAGCATCGACGCGACGCCTTCCCACCAGAAGGATCTGATCGAAGCCAATGCCGTGTATCGGTTGGGCGATGCCGATCTGATGGCCAAGGCCGAAGCGATCGTGCAGGCGCATATCGCAGCGCAACCGGCGCTGATGGCGATTCCGGCCGCCGAACGTCAAGCCGCGCACGCGTCACACTAGCGCGGGAGAGTTCAGCTTTCGGAGTTCAGATTTCAGATGACGCTTGAATCTGACGTCTGAATTTTGAAATCTGACGTGTTGAAGCTCGCCACCTGGAACGTCAACGGCATCCGGGCGCGCCAGGCGCAAGTCCAGGAATGGATCGCGCTCGAGCGCCCGGACGTCGTCTGCCTTCAGGAGCTGAAGGCGACATCCGATCAGGTGCCCGCGGCCCTCTGCGAGATGGAGGGCTACTGGTGCTATTGGCACGG
>DATASG010000360.1:0-4612 GCA_036269295.1 Vicinamibacterales bacterium
GGCGATGTCGGCGATGGCGCGGCCGACCTGGGCGTCCACGCGCCAGTTGGCGTACTTCGCCCACGCGTTGAACGACCAGTTGAGCAGCGTCACGGCCCCCGACGGATCCGTCACCGCTGTCGGCGCGCTGTCGCGGAGCCACGTTCGATCGTTGGGAACCAGGTGCAGGCGGATGTGGTCCGCCCGCACGGCGTGGCTTTCGAGGATCGCACCCGCGTTTTCGTAGACCGATTCTGAATGGCAGAGGATTTCAACCGGTTCGAAGTCGGCGAGCACGCGCGCGATCTCGCCGTAGACCCAGGGAATCGGCGCCAGCTTCCCTGGCCAGTCCGGCTCGAAATGCGGCCACGCGATCCAGGTCGCGCGGTGCGGTTCCCACTCGGCGGGCATCCGCCGGCCGGATGGCGTGGTCTCGGCGGTCATCCGAGGTAGCGCTGGAGAATCGGCCCGTAGGCGTCAATGCGTCGATCGCGCAGGAACGGCCAGTTGCGCCGCACGGTCTCGATCATCCCCGGGTCACAGCGCGCGACGAGCACTTCTTCGGCGCCGCCGGCCTCGGCCAGGTAGCGGCCGAACGGGTCGGCGATGAACGAGCGTCCGAAGAAATTGAGGCCGTCGGTGCCCGGTTCATCCTCGTGGCCGATGCGATTCGGCGCGGCGACATAGACCCCGTTGGCAATCGCGTGCGAGCGCTGGATTGTACGCCACGCGTCCACCTGCGACGGACCCCATTCGTCCTGCTCCGATGGATGCCAGCCGATCGCCGTGGGGTAGAAGAGGACCTGAGCGCCCATCAGGCTGGTGATGCGCGCCGCCTCCGGGTACCATTGATCCCAGCAGATCAGCACGCCAATCGTGGCGTAGCGGGTCTGCCACACCCGGAACCCGGGCGCGTCCCCCGGCGTGAAGTAATACTTCTCGTTGAACAGCGGATCGTCTGGGATGTGCATCTTGCGATAGACCCCGAGCACGCTGCCGTCGGCGTCGATGATCACGGCGGAGTTGTGGTATACCCCGGCCGCCTGCCGCTCGAAGACCGGCACGATCAGCACGACGGCGAGCTCGCGTGCGAGTCGCGTCATCATGTCGGTCGTCGGGCCGGGGATCGTCTCGGCGAGGTCGAAGCGCTCGACCTGCTGCGACTTGCAGAAGTAAGGAGCGTTGAACAGCTCCTTCAGACAGATGATCTGCGCCCCGCGCCCAGCGGCGTCGCGCACGAGCCGCGCCGCGCGGGCCAGGTTGGCCGCCGAGTCGTCAGTCGCGTGGTCCTGAATCAGCCCGATCGAAAATGGACTAGACGGCGGGCTCATTCACTTCCTCGAAGCGGTCGTAAGGAACGGTCTGGCCGTCGACGGTCATGACGCGGCCGGCCAGGGTGAAGGCCGGGATCTTTCTGATCGCCAGCAGCGGCGGAGCGGTCGTCGCCAGCGCGCTCAACAGGAACGGCAATGCGATGGTGGCGTCGGACTGCACCGACACGCGCGCGGAATCGGTCGCCAGCTTGCCCCAGCTCTGAGCTTCTTCGAGGCTCGAGCCCGAGGCGCCGCCGAAATGCGGCGTGTCGGTGACGATTTGCAGCGCGTAGCGGTGGCCGCCGACCTGGTCGCTGTAGAACTCTGCCTGGACGCTGGCCTGGTTGATGAAATTCTTGGGCGTGCCGCCGCCGAGCACCACCGACGCCGTCCGCGGCCGCCGGATCACCAGGTTCGCCGACTCGACGATGTCGCCGATGATGTCGATGTAGCCGGCGCCGGCCTTCTTCTGACGCGCTTGCGACAGCCCCATGCCGATCGACGAATCGGCGATCGCCGGACAGAAGATCGGCACGTTGGCGCGGTAGGCCGCGGTCAGGATGCCGTCCCGGCCGGTGGTCTTCCACAGGTGGCCGCCCAGCAGGTACAGGAACTCGCGCGTCGTGTACGGCCGTGCTTCGAGCGTGATCGCGAAATCGGCGATCCAGGCGTCATTCGCGCAGAACTCTTCCTCGCTGGCGTAGGTGTCGTAGACGCGGTCGATGCGATCCTCCGCCAGCGCCGCATCGTCGGCCAGCGGCGAGCCGACGTAGTGGTGCTGACCGCGCGTCTCGTGCAGATCATGGTAGAGATTCGCGCCGGTCGAAACCAGGCAGTCGATGTAGCGATGGCTGATCAGGTGCGCGACCGCCAGACGGAGGCCGCCGGCGGAGAGCGCGCCCGCCATCCCCATGAAGATCGTGACGTCGTCCTGCAGCATCCTCTGCCAAATGCGGTACGCGGTGGCGAGATTGCGACCCTGAAACGAGATCCGCTCCATGCGAGCGAGAACCTGATCCGCCGTCATTTCCAGCTCGACGGCGAACGGTTCGATCGGCGTCTGCAGGAAACGGGACTTCTTCTTCATGCGAGGACAATTAAACCATATCTATGGTCCTCTAGAACGCCTTGCCGACGCGGAAGTACGCGGTGACGCCGTCGTCGACACGCTGACTGCCGTCGTGTCCCCAGGCGGCGCCGGCGCTGACGGTGAAGGGCGCGAAAAAACCGGCGACGAGATCCGCGGAGAGTTGCGCCCCCGCCGACGATTTGATCGCGCGCCGATCGAAGGCGCCCGTCCATGCATTGCCCGCGTCGGCGAACACCGCAGCGTGGATGGTGTGCAGGAAGAGCGGCCATGTGTCGTGACCGCGCTGCGGCCGCGCGATCGGCCAGCGGTACTCCGCGTTCGCGACGGCGGCGTGACTGCCGGCGAAGGTGTCGGGGCTGAAGCCGCGAAGAAGCGCGAAGGCGCCGCTGCCGAGATCCACGACGCCGGCGCCCGGCGAGGCGCCGCCAAGCAGGAACGTGCGGCCGACCGTGGCGTCTCCGTTCGAGACTCCTCCGGCGAGGCGCAGCGCGATCACATGATGCGGCGCGAGCCCGCTGAGGTAGGCGCGCGCATCGGCGGTCGTCGTCGTCGCGTTCGCGACCGATCCGAGACCGCGGCGGACGATCTCCGCCGTGGCGCCAACAGTGAGGCCGTCCTCGCTGCTGATCGAGTAGCCGTAGACGCGCGCCGTGTTGGTGTGCCAGGACAGGCGAACCGCCGTGAGGTCGCGTGAGAATGAACTGTCTCCCAGCGTGTAGTCTGCGGCTGCACGCACCAGCGACGCTCGAGCCGCGTGTTGCACGCGTGCGTGGTTGATGGGAACGATTACGCCGCCTTCGATCTGCCGCTCGCGGCGGGTCGCCGCTGTGGGGGTACCGGCGTCGGTGGCAGGACCGGCAAAGAACGACGTGTCGCTCGCCGCCGAGACGTAGAAGGTCGGACGCCAGCGCTCGTAGAGATAGTAGAGCTGCCAGTCTGGGGTCGCTGCCGACGGCGTAGGCGCGCCGGCGGGGCCGGACAAGAGCCAGGTCGCGGTGGCGGCGTAGGCGTGGTAGCCGAGGACATCGTAGCCGCTGGTGCCTGCGCCGACGCGGATCTGGTCGCTGGTTGTCGCGACCACGGGCGTCCACGACGTAGGCCTCAATGTATCGAGCGGGCTGTAAGAGTGGGCGCTGGCCAGGGGCGGGTTGTCGGATGTCGGGCGGGGATTCTGGTTTGCCGGCGGCTTCTGCATCTCAACCTCGGCGCCGGTCGCCGGATACGGCATCGAGAACAGGTCGTCACCATCGGTCGTGTAGCCGGTGAACACGATCGTCTTGCCGTCGGAAGACACGTCAGGCCAGGTAGCGCCCCCGGTGGTGTGGGTCAACTGGCGGATCTTCGACCCGTCGACCGCGATCTCGAACAGGTTGAAGGTCTCATTGTCCGGTGCCACCGCCGCGACAATGGCGGCGCCGTCCGGACGCCACGCCGGCGTGACGAATCGCGTCCGCGGCGCGGAGGCGACGACGCGAACCGCGAGCGTGGCGACATCGACGAGCACGATCTCGGGCGCGCCGCCCAGCCGGTGACGCTCGACGGCGATCGTGCGGCCGTCGGGCGACCATTTCGGTCCGTCGAATTGCGTCCCCGGTTCAGCGATCAGCGTGGTGATCGAGGGGGGCGGCGTACGGTCATCTGACCGAAACGAGGTCGGAGTTAGGACTCGGAGTTTAAACCCCGAGTTCAGCTGGACCAGAACGAGATCCCGCTGTCCAGGGCGGTTCTGGACACACGCCAGCGTCTCGCCGTCGGGTGAGAGGTCGGGGTCGAGCACCCTGGCCTCCGACGTGAGCCGATGCACCCGGCCGTCACCGCGCGAGAACGCGTAGAGATCGCTGTAGAGACCGGCGTTGCGCCGGAGCTCGACCTGATCGAAGTAGATCCGGTCGCGGCCGAGGCCGATCGTCGATCCCAGAAACCGAGTCGTCACCCGGCGAGGCGCGCCGGCGCCGCCGCTGAGGCGATAGATCGCCGGAAACCCGTCGGCGCCAACCGCGGAGTAGATGATATCGGAGTGTGAACTCCGAGTTCCAAGATCTGGCGCGCAGCCGGCACAAGAAAAGGCATCGAACCGCGCGCCGCTGATCGTGAATCCCTGGTGCGTCAACCGCGTGATCGACGGATCGGGCGCGGCCGCGGCGACCTGCGCGGTCAGACTGGCTTCGTAGTCGCGCCACAGGCTGCCAAGCGACTCTTTGTAGACGTGCGTGAAAGCCGGCGCGGCCAG
>DATASG010000361.1:0-11334 GCA_036269295.1 Vicinamibacterales bacterium
GCCCGATACGCCGGCGAAGATCGCGATCGCGGCGGGCGAGAAATTGAGGGCCACCAGCGGACCGAGAGACCCGAGCCGCAGCAGGAACAGATCGACAGGGTGGAAGCGGAAGCCGACGAGCCAGTCCATTTCCTCGGCTGAATGATGCACCGCGTGAAAGCGCCAGAGCCACGGGACGGTGTGCTGCAGCCGATGAATGGCGTAGACGCCGAGATCGCCCAGCGCCAGCGCGATGGCGCCTTGGACAATCAGCGGCCTCAGGCCGACCCAGTGCCGCAACTGCGGCACCGACCAGGCCGCCGCGGCGTCGACGCCGCCGAGCACCGCCAGCAGCGCCGTGTACAGCAGCACCCCGTTCATCAGTCCGGTGAGCGCGTCCATCGCCCACCCTGGCCGGAGTGCCGGCTGTGTCCCATGTAGTGCGGCCAGCCGCTCGAACGGCACGAAGATCGCCGCCGCGATCAGCAACGTCTTCATCGGACCGAGAAACAGCGCGATCATCCTGTGGCCGGTCGCAAAGGTCCGGCCATCCCGTGTGCGCCTCGGATGCGCTGCCCGGCCGTGAGCGACTTACACTTCGCGTCGTCTGCGTACAGAATCGGAAGTGCGCGGAGGACAGGCCACTAGTACTCCACGAACATCCGTTGGATCTCGGCCGGATCGCTGGTGCGGGTCAGCGCCAGCATCAGCAGGACGCGCGCCTTCACCGGCGCCAGATCTTCCCCGGCGATGCGCCGGCGGGTTTCCTCCGGCGGAAGCCCTGGGCCGCTGCTGCGACCGCGTCCACCTCGGCCCGCCGCGATCCGTCCCGCGCCGGCTCTCGTAGTCGTCACCACGAACACGCCCTTCCTGGTGGCGTAGTCGATCCCGTCGGCTTGCGTGCCGCTCGTCGCCCCCGCGCCAGCCGCGGCGATGACGATGCCTTTGGCGCCGGCATCGGCGGCGGCGCGAATCAGGTCGCCGTCGGCGCCCTGATAGACCAGCAAGACATCTACCCGGGGAAGCTTCGTCACCGAGGCCAGATCGAATTCGCTCCTGGCGGAATGACGCTTCAGCGAGCCGCGATAGAACGTCACGCGATCGGCGTCGACCACCCCGAGGATGCCGTAGCCGCGGGTCTGAAACGTGTTCAAGCGCAGGGCGTCAGTCTTGGTCACTTCGCGCGCCGCGTTGATCTCGTCGTTGAGAACGACCAGCGCCCCTTGACCGCGCGCGTCCGGCGATGCGGCGACGCGGAATCCCTCGAGCAGGTTCGCCGCACCTTCGTAGCCGAGCGTGCTCGGGTTGCGCATCGAGCCGACGACCACGACCGGCTTGTCGCTGCGCACGGTCAGGTCGAGGAAGTAGGCGAGCTCCTCGAGGGTATCGGTGCCGCTGGTCACGACCAGGCCGGCGATGCCGGGCTCCGTCCTGAAGATCTCGTTGAGGCGCTTGGCGAGGGCGAGCCATTTATCGAGCGTCAGCTCGCCGCTGGCGAGGTTCGAGAACTGCTCGAACTCCGGCTTCGCGTAGCGCTCGATGCCGGGCATCGACTGCACCAGCTCCTCGGCGGTCAGCCGCCCGCCGGTCCGGTTGGAGATCGTGCCGCCGGTCGCGACCAGCCTCACGCGCGGCACGTCCTGGGCCCGCGCCGCGCCGGGCGCCAGAAGAGCGATCAGCGCAACCCCGAGCAGGGCGCTATTTCGTCGGCGGATGTATGTCGGCATGAAAAGGGTCCAGGTTCCAGTCGAGAAATGTCCAGACGCGGTTCCACGAGTCGCGCTGCTCGCGCGTGTTCTCGGGCTGCCACGTCTTCGGGTCGACGCGACGGTCGAAGGTGTGGCCGCCCGGCGGGTTGTCGTACACCATCGTCTCCGCCAGCCCCGGCTTGCGCGCGCGCAGCGCGTCGACCAGCTGCATGTCCTCTTCGATGTTGACGTCCTCGTCGTTCCTGGTCACGCCAACGTAGAGCGGAATCTGCAGCTTGTCCACGCTGTAGAGCGGCGAGCGGTCCTTGTAGATGTCGTGTTTCTCGAACGGCAGGCCACCGTAGCGGTTGGCCGGATCGATGGCCTGGTGCTGCCGCTCGACGCCCTTGTAGGCGAGGCGCTGGAACAGATTGGTCACCGGCACCATCGCAACCGCCGACTTGAACAGTGTCGGGTTCCGGAAAATGGAGAGCAGGGTGATCATCCCGCCGTGGCTCCAGCCCATGATCCCGATCCGCGCCGGGTCGACCTGCGGGTATTTGTTCTTCAACACCTCCGCCGCCGTCACCACGTCGTCCACCTCGAGGCCGCCGTAGTCAATCGCGTCGTAGAACGTCTGGCCGTAGCCGATGCTGCCGCGATACTCCGGCGCGATGACGACGTAGCCCTTGGCCGTCGCCTCGCGGATGTACGGAATGTAGTGCTCGTAAAGGTGGCCGCGGATGTTCTCGTGCACCCAGACGATCGCCGGATGGCTCTTTGCTCCCCGCAGCTTCAGCGGCTGGAAGACGAACGCCGGGATGTCCATGTCACCCGCCTGGCTCCGGTAGGTGATCTTGTCCATCTGCATGAAGCCATCGCTCGCAGTGCGCCACGTCTTATCGGTCTCGGCCTGCTGCTGGAGCTGACGTTCGAAATCGGGCGGGCGCTGCTGGAACTGCGCGACCAGCGCCAGGAAAAGGGCGGCGGCGGCGCGAACGGCTGAGGCGGTCATGCCTCAGATCCTACACCGGGCTGGAGGGGTTCGATGCGCGCGCATGGGCGCGCGTCAGCCATTCGCAGAGCTGGTGCGCGGCCTCCGCCGGTGTGGTTCCGTAAAACGGCATCAACGCGGTCGGGACGCCTGGGATCCGCACGATATAGGCTCGCCAGCGGTCTTGGGAGACGTTGGCGACCTCGATCAGGTAGTCGCGTCCGGCAATGGATTCTGCGAAGCGATGAACGACGGCGGTCACGGAGCTTTGGATTCTACGCTCCTGTCGGCGGTGATCAAGCGAAGCGGGTGACGAAAGCCCGACCACACCCGTCACCGTCAATTCTCCCGACCGATGCGGCCGCGAAAAATATTTCAGCTGTCGATCTATCAACAGGAAATTCACCACTCATCCACAGGTTTTCCACAGCTTGACCTCTCCCGGTCGGCACACTACCCTTGAAACTTCATGCACAGTCGTACGTGGGCGGCCGTCACGCTCGCGGCCGCGATCGCGATTCCGCTGCGCGCGGCGGCAGCTCCCGCCGCTGACGAGGCGACGCTGCTGCGGGTGTTCCTGGTTGACGGCACCTCGCTCGTCAGCTACGGCGAACCGGCGCGGGTCGGCGATCGGGTCATCTTTTCGATGCCCACGGCGGTGGCGCCGAATCCGCCGCTGCACCTGGTCAACCTGCCGATTGCGCGCGTCGACTGGGAACGCACCAGCCGTTACGCGGCGACCGCGCGCGCAGCGCACTACGTCGAAACACAGGCGGAAACCGACTACGCCGCGCTCTCGAACGACGTGGCGTCGACGCTCGACGAGGTGGCGAACACCGCCGAGCCGGCGCAGCGCCTGGCGATCGTCCAGCGGGCGCGCCAGACGCTGGCGGACTGGCCGCAAACCCACTTCAACTACCGTGCCGCCGAGGTCCGCCAGCTTCTCGGCATGCTCGACGAGGCGATCGCCGATCTGCAGGCCTCGCGAACCCCGGGCCGCTTCGCGCTCACGCTGTCGGCGTTCACCGATCCGCCCGCCATCGTGGAGCCGCTGCTGCCACCGCCCGCGACGCCGCGCGACACCATCGAGCAGGTGTTGACGGCGGCGCGATCGGTGGACATGAGCGCGGATAGAACGTCGTTGCTCGCCACCGCGGTCGCGGCGATCGATGGCAACCGGGCGGCGTTGCCGTCCGCATGGGCGGTCGAGACCCGGCGCGACGCCCAACTTCAAATCGCCAGCGATCTCAGACTCGATCGGTCGTATCAGTCCCTGTCCGCGCGCATGATGGCGCTGGCCAGCTGGCGCGCGAAGCGGGCCGACGTCGTCGGCGTCGAGCGGGTGATCCGGGCCATTCAAAGGCGCGACGCGGCGCTTGGGAACAAGCGGCCGGACGCGGTCAACTCGCTGATCGAAGCCGTGCAGGCCAAGCTCGATGCCGCGCGCCAGCTCCAGCTCGCGCGCGACCGCTACGCGCTGCGGGCGCCGATGCTGGAACAATATCGGGCGGCGATCCGGACACCGATGCAGCTGTTTGCGCAGCTTAAGCCGTCGCTCGAATCGGTAAAAGCACTCTCGGGCTCTGGGCCGTCGACGCTCACCACCCTCCACCTGATCGCGTCGCGAATCGTTCAGCGGGCGTCGGCGATCCATCCGCCGGAGGAGCTCGCCGCGGCTCACGCCCTCTTGATCAGCGCCGCTCAGCTCGCCGCCAACGCCGCCACGATTCGTCGCGAGGCCGCGCTGGCCAGCAGCATGACCCGCGCCTGGGACGCGTCCTCCGCCGCGGCGGGCGCACTGATGTTGGGCGCGCGCGCGCGAACGGACATCCAGTCCTTGCTGAAGCCGCCGCAACTCAGGTGATCACCCCGCGCCGGACGCGGCTCGTTCGCGTTTCCGAACTTCAGTCCTTTCGCCGCGCTATCGCCGCGCTCGCGAACGCTGCACCTCGCACCTCGCCCCGAGCGCCTTGCCTGGTCGTGGTGCCGACGCGGGGCGCGGCCCGGCTGCTGCAGCGCTCGGTCGAAGCCGAGGCGGTGACGCGCGACGAGCTCTACGACCGCCTGCACGGCCGTTTGTCGAGGGCCCCGCACCGGCTCAGCCCGCTCGAACGGGAGGTGATGCTCCAGGCGGCGGCGCGAGCGAGCGCCGCCGGCGTCAGCGATCTGTCGTTCCAGATTCGCCCCGGGCTGGTCGCCGAGATGCTGCGCTTCTACGATCAGCTCCGGCGTCAGTCGCAGCAGGTGGAGCGGTTCGAGGCGCTGATCGACGAGGCGCTGGGGTCCGACGACGTCGACCGCGCGGCGCAGCGAATGCGGGCCCAGACGCGGTTTCTTGCCGATGCGTTCCGCGACTATGAGCGCCGGGTCAGGCAATCGGCCGGCTGCGACGAGCACACGCTGCGCGAGCAGCTTGTGGCCGAGGCCGCCGCCGAACCGGTCCGCCACATCATCGTCACCGTCCCCGACTGGATCGCCGATGCCGAAGGGCTCTACCAGGCGGACTTCGACTTGCTGACCCGTATCGCCGGCCTCGAATCGCTCGACATCGTGTCAACCGAGCGCGTGCTCGCATCGGGATTCGACGAGCGCCTGCACAACTGGTGGCCGGGTCTGGAGGAAGTGAAGGCGGCGGACCTGGTGCCGGCAAGACCGGTCCTGGTCACGGCGCCCGGCGCGTCGCCCGACGAACCGTGGTGGACGCTGCGCGATCGAGAGGAAGAGCTCGTCTCCATCGCGCGCCAGCTGAAGGCGGACCGGCGGATCGGTGACGCTGTTCCGCTCGATCGCGTCGCCATCGTCTACAAGAACCCGTTGCCGTATCTGTATGCGGCGGTGGAGATCTTCGGCGGGGCGGGCATTCCCTATCAGATGGCAGATGCGTTGCCGCTGGCCGCCGAGCCGACGTCCGCGGCGCTCGATCTGATCCTCGATGCGGTATCGTCGCGCTTCTCGCGCAGCGCGCTGATCGCGCTGCTGCGCTCGCCCCACTTCGTGTTCGGCGCTGACGAAGGCGGGGTGACGCGCGAAGCGGTGAGCGAGCTCGATCGCGCGTTGAGCGCCGCTCGATATCTTGGCGACCTCGAACGCCTGGAGAGGCTCGGCGCCGCAGGAAAGACTGGCGCGTCGAGCCCGGCGATGACCGCGGCGCTGGCCACCGCGCGGGCGCTGGCGCCGCTGACGGAAACGCATCCGGCCTCCGCCCAGGTCGCGTGCCTGCTGGCGTTCTGGCACGTGCACGCCCGCCCGATTGCGGACGACGATCCGTATGCCGCGCGCGAACGCCGGGCGCGGGCGGCGATTGTCGGCATGCTGCCGTCGCTCGCGGCCGTGCACGCCTCGCACGACGATCCGCCCTGGACCGTCGACGAGCTCGGCATCGCCGTGCGCCGGTGGATTGAGGAGCAGACGTTCGTCCCCGATCCGGACGACCGCCACGGCCTGTTTCTGCTCGACGACCAGGCTGCCCGCTACGGCGATTTCGACGATGTCGCGATCGTCGGCGTCGTCGATCAGGACTGGCCCGAGCGTCCGCGGCGCAACATTTTCTATCCGCCGGCGCTGCTCAAGTCGTTGGGCTGGCCGTCGGAAAAGGACCGGCGCGCCGCCGGCGACGCGCGTTTTCTCGACCTGCTGACGTCCGCGGCGCGACGAACCACGGTGTCGACCTTCACCCTCGACGAGGACGCAATTGTCTCTCGCTCGATGCAGCTCGACGAGATTCCGCGCGCCAGGCTCACGACCGTCGTCCGCGAGCCGTTCGAGGACGCGCGGGTGTTCGCCGACGAAGCGCTGTCGCTGGAACCGGTGGCGCTCGGAGCGCTTCACGGCGGGGCGCGTGAATGGGCCGAGATGCGGGTCGCACGGTCGCCAGCGGACGCGGCCGATTATCACGGCACCGTGCGCGAGCTCGCGCCGCGTGCCTGGTCGGTGAGTGCGATCGAGACCTATCTCGACTGCCCGTTCAAGTTTTTCGCGCAGCACGTCCTGAAGCTCGAGGAGGAGCCCGAGGATCAGGAGGTGATGGATCCGCGGCGTCAGGGACAATTCGTCCACGAGGTGTTCCAGCGGTTCTTTGCCGCCTGGCAGGGCGCCGGCCACCGCGCCGTGACGCCGGCAAATCTCGACGCGGCGCGCGAGATGTTCGCGGCGGTCGTCGATCGCGCGCTGGAGCATCTGCCGACCGCCGAAGCCGGGCTCGAACGCACGCGCCTGCTGGGATCGCCCGCCGCCGCCGGCCTTGGTGATGCGGTCCTTCGCATGGAGGCCGAGCGCTCCGTTGCGGTGGTCGAGCGTCTGCTCGAGCACAAACTTACGGGCGATTTCACGTTTGCCACCGAGAGCGGTCCTCGGACGGTCGCGCTCCGCGGCAAGGCCGACCGCCTCGACCTGCTCGAGGACGGCACGTTCCGCTTGATCGACTACAAGCTCGGATGGCCGCCGCAGCGCGGCCGCGCCCTGCAGCTGCCGATCTACAGCCTCTGCGCCGAGCAGCGGCTGGTGGGATACAAGGGCAAGGATTGGCGTCTGAGCGAAGCGGCGTACCTGGCGTTCAAGGGACCGAAGCGGGTTGTGCCGCTGTTCGCGAACGCCGGCGATCGCGCCAGGGTGCTGGCGGAGGCCCAGCAGCGGCTCGCCGACACCGTCGACGCAATCGAGCGGGGAGAGTTCCCGCCGACGCCGGATGACGTGTGGCGGTGCGAGACCTGCAGCTTCGCATCGGTGTGCCGGAAGGACTACGTCGGCGATGTCTGAGCCGCGTCTCCCCTTCGGCGATGACGGCTTGGTGGTTGGTCATCGGTCATCAGTCGTCAGCCGCCAGCTGCCCGACGAGGGCGCCCGACGATTTGCCGTCGATCCCGCGCAGAACGTGGTTCTCGAGGCATCGGCGGGAACCGGCAAGACGCGCGTGCTGGTCGAGCGCTACCTCAACCTGCTGCGCGCCGGCGTCGAGCCGGACAACATCCTCGCCATCACGTTCACGCGCAAGGCCGCCGCTGAGATGCGGCAGCGCATCATCGATCGGCTGAAGGAAGCGAGCCGGCTCTCCGAGTTCGACGCTGGGCGCTGGCGCGATCTGAAGGAGCGGCTTGGCGACATCGCGGTTTCGACCATCGACGCCTTCTGCCTGCAGCTGCTGCGCGAGTTCCCGCTCGAGGCGGACGTCGATCCCGGGTTCGACCTCGCGGACAGCACCGAGGTCCCCCGGCTGGTCGGCGAGGCGCTCGATCAGGCGCTGCGAATCTGCCGCGGCGTCGCGCGCGAGGACGAGGACGTCGCGCTGGTGTTCGCACAGCTGGGTGAGCGGCGCCTGCGCGCCGGCATCTCGGCGCTGCTGGACCGACGCCTCGTCGCGCCGCAAGCGCTGCTCCGGTTTCTGCAGAAAGGCCCTCGCGATCTGACGGCGACGACCGCCTGCGAGGCGTCCGCCGCCCGTCTTCGCGAGATCTTCACCGGAATCCGCGGCGGCCTCGACGCGTTCCTCGCCGACGGTCCGCGGCGTCACCCGCAGTTCGCGATGCTGGCGGACGACATCCGCGCGTTGTCCGATCCGGCATGTGGCATTCAACAATCGGCATTTCGCAATCTGGTGGACCGCCTCCGCGCCTACTTCCTGACCCAGGAGGGGAAGCCGCGGAGCGAGAAGTTCGCCGGCACCGGTTTCACCGCCGACGACTGCGATTCGCCGGACGCATGGAAACGCCACCGCGCCGCGGCATCCGGGATTGCGCCCGCGGTGCACGAGGCAATCCGTGCTTTTCGCCGCGACCTCAACGCCGTGATGTCGCGTGGCGTCTGGCGGATCTTCGCGATCGCGATGCGGGAGTACCAGCACGCGCTGGATTCGCATGCGCTGCTCGACTTCTCTGGCGTGCTCGAGCGCGCGGTCCAGCTGCTCAAGGATATGGACGAGTTTGCTGAGAGCCGACTCCGCCTCGAGGCGCGCCACCGCCATGTTCTGGTCGACGAATTCCAGGATACCAGCCGTGCGCAGTGGGAGCTGGTGCGCCAGCTCGTGAAAAGCTGGGGCGAAGGCTTCGGCGCCGCCGCCGATGCCATCCCGCCGTCGATCTTCATCGTCGGCGACCGCAAGCAGTCGATTTACGGATTTCGCGACGCCGATGTCGCGATGGTGGACGAAGCGGCCGCGTTCATCGACGCGCTGCGGCCCGACGGCTCGCCGCGGCAGGCGATCACCGTCAGCTTCCGATCGGCGCCAGGCATTCTGGCGTTCGTCAACGACGTATGTGCCGCGATCATCGGCGGCGACGCCACCGACGCCGCGGCCCGCCGAGACGCGTTCCGCTACGGGGAATCCGACCGCTTCCCGGTCCGGCTCGCCGATTCCAACGCTGATGATTCGGTCCGTTTTATCGTTGCCGACACCGTGCAGGGCGCCGCCGATGCCGTCGCTCACGAAATCGTCCGCCTTCTTTCGGGCACGACGGTGCGCGATCGGTCGACCGGCGCCGCGCGGGACGCTGGCGCGGCGGACATCGCCATCCTGTTCCGCTCGCGCGACAGCCATCGCGAATTCGAGGCAGCGCTCGACCGCCGCGGCGTGTCGACCTACGTTTACAAGGGACTGGGCTTCTTCGAAGCCGACGAGATCCAGGACGCCGTCGCGCTGCTGCGCTTTCTCGCGGATCCGTTGTCGGATTTGCGCGCCGCGACGCTGCTGCGATCGCGTGTCGTCCGGCTGTCGGACGGCGCCGTTGCCAGGATCGGCACGTCCGCGGCCGACGCGATCCTGAGCGCCGAGCCGCGCCCGGAACTGGAGCATCTCGGCAGCGAGGATCGGTGCGTGCTCGACCGGCTACGCCGCGACGTGCCACGGTGGCTGTCGTGGGTCGATCGCCTGGCGCCTTCCGAGTTGCTCGACGCGGTCCTCCACGACACCGCCTACGCGTTCGAGCTGCGCGGATCCCGCCGCCGGCAGGCGCGCGAGAACCTGAAGAAGCTGCGCGGCATGATTCGTCGCGCCCAGAACCGTGGCTACGCGACGCTCTCCCGCATCGCCGATCATCTCGAGCGCCTCGCGGTTGGCGACGAGTCGAACGCGGCAATCGACGCCATCGACGCCGTCAGCCTGATGACGGTTCACGCCGCCAAGGGCCTCGAATTTCCAATCGTGTTCGTCGTCAACATGGGCCGCGGGACCGGCGGTTTCCGCGCCCCGATCCGTGTGACCGACGATGCCGGCGGCGAGGCGTCGGTGGCGATTGCCGACTACCAGTCGGAAGCGGACGAAGACGTGAGCGCGCGGGAACGCGAAGAAACGAAGCGTCTGCTCTACGTGGCGCTGACCCGCGCGCGCGATCGCCTGTATCTGTCCGCGACGGTGAAGGACGGTGTGTGCCGGATGGGGAAGGGGAGCCTTGGCGAGGTGCTGCCGGCCGCAGTCCGGGCGCGGTTCGCGGCCGCGGCAGGCGAGGGCGCCATCGAGCAGCTGCGGGCGTCACGCCTGTAGCGAGCCGCGGCGGCGGCGCTGGTCGATGACTTCGGATCGCTGTCGTGACCCTGGGGTCCTTCTTCAGCGAGGACGCACTAGTACGAAGACTGCTCAGCCCAACGCTGTGCGTTGGCTTCCGCTTTTTCTTTGGTCTCGCCAACCAGGATGACTGAACGGTGCGGTGTGCCGGTACCGTCGCGGCTGACCCACGCGATCCAGTGCGGCCCTCGAACCTTGGTGTGAATTTGATACGAACCGGAAGGCGTGGACATCAGATGCTGAAATCTATCAGATTTAGGCCGATTTCGCGAAGATCTCGCGATTTTGGGCCGATTTACATTGCGCCGGCCCCGGCCATTTCATAGAATCGAAGGGCTAAGGAGTCATAAGTGACGTTGACCTGTCCGAATTGCGGCAACGACCGGAACTTTCTGGTCAAGACGCTGCAGATGCACGTTGTGAATGTTGAAGGCGGCCGCGTGGAAGTGTCTGAAGAGACACGCCCGGCGGTGCTCGAAGTGCTATGCGACGAGTGTGAGTCCGCGCTCAAGTTCGACGAGTTCGAGGATACGCTCCGCAAAGAAGTTCTGCTGACGATCGGCGCGCGCTAAGCACAGCGCGCCCGGTTCTTCACCTGTTGCTTTCCTCTTCGGCTTCTTCAAAGTAGTCGCAGTCAGGGCATACCCATTCCATTGTGGTCCGGGTCGTGGCACTCGGATTGCCAGGCACTCGGGTGACGATGGTGCTCGGCTTGATATGCATCGTGCCGGTGCACAGGGGACACTCCTTGGTGGCGGGCATGGTTTTTGTTCTCTGAAACAGAAACTAGCACCGGCGTGTCGCCTTGACAAGCCTGTGATCGACTCCTATCGTTAGCTGGAATTGATGTCGCAGATGACGCACGAGTGTTTTGCCGACGAGATCGCCATCGACTTCCCGTCGGTCGGGAACGTGGTCGATCGCATGCGCACCGCGTTCCTCGGCGAGCATGTCGAGACCGGCGTGCTGCGCGCCGAGGTGTCGCTCTCGCACCGCGAGGCGCTGGCCGGCCACACCGTGTCGGTGAGAGTGCCGATCCGGATCACGTGCCCGAACTGCGGCGGCCGTGGGGAAACATGGACCGAGCCGTGCGCGCTGTGCCGCGGCACCGGCGAGTCGCAATTCCACCAGGCGCTGCGCGTTTCGGTGCCGCCGCGCATCGCCGACGGCGCGTGCGTGCG
>DATASG010000362.1:0-6549 GCA_036269295.1 Vicinamibacterales bacterium
GCGGCGCCGTACACCAGCGTCGCGATCCGCGCGTGGACCATCGCCCCGACGCACATCAGGCACGGCTCGATCGTGACGCAGAGCACCGCGCCGGTGAGACGGTAGTTGCCGACACGCCGGGCGGCGTCACGGATCGCCACGATCTCCGCGTGCGCGGTCGGATCGCCGGACGAGATCGGCTGGTTGAAGCCGCGCCCGACGATCGCGCCGTCAAGGGTGACGACCGCTCCGATCGGCACCTCCCCGGCGTCGCGGGCGCGGCGCGCCTCTTCCAGTGCGGCCGTCATCCATTCATCCTGCATCGAGTCCGCATGATAACAGGGCACCGAAGGGCCCTTTGCTCCCGCCCGGCCGGCGATGGCGATTGCCTTCGTAGTCCAGGGCCGGATGGCGTAGGATGGCGAAGTGACGCCTGAGCTGCGACAGGGATCCGACAGACGCCGCGAGCCGCGAGGCGGCCGCCGTCCCGGTGACGCGTCCGGCTTCGCGCCGCTGGTGCTGATCGCCGACGAAGATTCGGAGGGCGGCGACATGTGCGAAGCGCTGCTCGCGACGCGGCGCTTCGCGGTCGCGCGCGTCGATTCGGTCGCCAAGGCGGTGTCGGTGATCTCGACGCTGCTGCCGGACGTGATCGTCGCCCGCGGGCGCGACGTATCGCCGCTGCAGCGCGCCGCATGGCCGAGCGGGGTGCCGTTCGTGACGGTCACCGAAGACCTGGGCCAACCCGAGGCGCTCGTCGACGCGATCCGGCGCGCGATTCGTTCCGCGAGGGTGCCGTCGCACTGATGGCCGACCTGATCGTGACGCTCACCTGCCCCGTGTGCGGACACGCGGCGACCGAGACCATGCCGACGGACCGGTGTGTGTTCTTCCACGAATGCGTCGCCTGCCATACGGTGCTGCGTCCGAAGGGCACGGATTGCTGCGTCTACTGCTCGTACGGCGACAAGCGGTGTCCGTTCGTGCAGGACGCGTGCCCTTGCCCCGACGCGTCATGAGGCGCTGACCGGTCGAGCCTACCTCAGCGCGCGGGCGACGGCCTGCTGGCCGTCCCCTGAATAGCTCGATTCAGCAAGAGAAACAAGTCGGTCTGATCGATGACACCGACGACGTTGGCGGCTTGCGGCCCCTGTGCGGCAATGCGCACCTCGGTGCCGGTGTGATCTTGCGAGCGGTGAAACCCGTTGGTCGAGTACGACATCGTCATCGGCGCGCCGCCACGCGTGCGCAGGACGCTCAGCAGACCCGTCGGGTGGTCGGTGTCCGTCGGCAAGCCGACAATCTGGCTCGCGTGACCGTGGTCAGCGGTGACGACGATCAACGTGTCGGGGTGCGTCTTCGCGAATTCGAGTCCGACGTGGACCGCGCGATCGAACGCGACGGTCTCCCCGATTTGACCGCACGGATTGCCCGCGTGATCCTGCTTGTCGATCGATGCTCCCTCGACCTGCAGGAAGAAGCCGGCTCCATTCCCTGGTGCGTCGAGGAGGGCAATGGCCTTCGCGGTCATCTCCGCGAGGCTCGGCTCATTCTGGGGACGCTGGTCTTCCAGACAGGACTGCGGCGCGGTGACGTTGGCCGGATAGGGAATGGCTTCGGCGCCGCGCCACTCGGTGGCCATGTTGCCGGCCGCGAAGAGGCCGAGCAGCCGGACACCCGGCTGGACGTACTCGAGGCCGGCGGCAGCGGTCACGATGCGATAACCGGCCGCCAGCGCCCGCTGCACGACCTGTGGCCCGGCGTCCGTCGGTTGCTCGAATCGCGCGTAGCCGCCGCCCATCAGCACGTCGACGTGGTGATCGACCAGCTGCTCTGCGATCGATCCACGGCCGCCCGCGCTCTTGCGATCCTGTGGGCAGGCGCCCATGTCCGCCGGTCCTTGACACGACCGATGCGCGACGTGCGACGCGAGGACGGCCGGCGTCGCGTCGGTCAATTCCGCGGTGGTGACGTCCCCGGTGCGATACCCCCGCTGCTGTGCGAGCTCGAGGATCGTCGGCAGATCACGATCGTCACCAGCGCTCGTCGAGATCCGTCCGTTGCTTGTCTTATGTCCGGTCGCCCATGCGGTACCGGTTGCCGCCGAATCGGGAACCAAGTCAGGCAGGTCCGGACTCTTCTCCTGAATCGAGTAGGTCGTGTAAGCACCGGTCAACGGGAGGGTGTCGAGCGCCAGGCGGCCGCCGGGGCCCACCGCGTAGTTCCTCGCCGCGGTTATCTCGGAATCACCCATGCCGTCGCCGATGAAGAGGATGACGTCACGGGCCGGTCCGCTCCTGACGGCACCCCGCACCGTGTCGCTCCGGTCCTGATCGTCGGCTGCCGTGCCCCTCGTCAACCACGTGACCGCGGTCACCGCGACGAGCACACTCAGCAGCTTCATTGACCGGCCGTGAACCATGTGGCGCTCCCTGTGGGACGACAGTTGTAACCCGAGCGTGTATCGGCTGAGTAAACGTCGCCGGCGCGGCTATTCGTACCTGAGCGCCAGAAGCGGATCTACGAGAGAGGCGCGACGTGCCGGGAAGAAGCTCGCGGCCACGGTGAGGCAGAGCAAGCCGGCCGGAACGATGACGTAAGTCGCCGGATTCGGCGTCCCAACACCCGCGAGGGTGGCGGTCAACAGCCGCGCGACCGCCACGCTGACGACGCCACCCACGGCGATGCCGCCGATCGAGAGCATCAGCCCTTGACGCAGCACCATCTTGAGCACATCAGACTTTCCGGCGCCGATCGCCATGCGGATACCAATCTCCCGAGTCCGACGGGCGACCGAATAGACGATCAGCGCGTAGAGGCCGATCAGGGTCAGCGTCAGGCCGAGCAGACCCATGGTGACCACGATTTGCATGATCATCAGCGGCACGGCAATCGCCCGATCACGGTACAGGCTCGAGTAGGTCTGAACGTCGAGGACGGGCACATTCACGTCGAGCGTCGCCGCGACACCACGCAACGGCGCGGCGAGGAACGCGGCATCGGCATTCGTCGCCTCGACGAGCAACGTCATCCGCGGGCGCTCCTGTTGCGCGAACGGCAGGTAGAGGAAGGGCTTCGGCGTTTCGCCGATCCACCAGTATTTGCCCGTCTTCGCGACGCCGACGACCTCTATCCTGGCTCCTGGCCCATCGCTCAGTCGGAGACGTTGTCCGATCGGGTCGGCGTTGGGCCAATACCTCCTGGCGAATTCCTGGTTGACGATGCCGACACGCGGCGCGTCGCCGTTGTCGCCGGGCGTGAAGGCGCGCCCGCGCACGATTGCGATCTGCATCGCGCCGAAGAACGTTTCATCGACGACGGCCATCGCACTCGAGACATGGTCCTGGCCGTTCGGGAGCTGGTAGCCCTCCGGAACGACGGCGGCGAGGCGCTGATCGCCGACCTTGAACGGCACCGAACTGGTGAGCGCGGCCGAGGTGACGCCGGGGATGGCGCGGGCGCGATCGACGAGGTCGCGATAAAACCTGTGCGTCTGAAGCGGTGTGTATCGGACCAGTGAGGTGTCCGCGGACATCATGATCAGATGATCCGGTCGGAATCCGGGGTCGAGAACCAGCGCCTTGCGAAAGCCATCGATCAGCATGCCGGTCGCCACCAGCAGCACCATCGACAGCGCGATCTGCGCCATCACGAGCAGGTTTCGACCGACGGCTCTCTTCGGGGTGGCCTCGCCCAGCTCGGTAGTTTTCAGCCCCGGCACCAGGTCTGTCTTCAGGCTCTGGCGCGCGGGCGCCAGACCGACCAAGATCGCGCTGACTGCGGCAACGACAAGGCCGAAGACGAAGACGCGCTGATCCAGCCTCGGCGCAATCACCACCTGGTCCGCGGTCGGGATCGTTTGCAGGAATCGAATCCCGCTGTAGGCGATTCCCAGGCCGAGAGCCAGGCCCATGCCTGCGAGCAAGAGGCTTTCGGTCATCAATTGCCGAAGCAATCGCGGGCGACTGACGCCCAGCGCCAGCCTGATTGCCACTTCGCGCGACCGCGCGCGGCCACGCCCCAGCATCAGGTTCGCCACGTTCGCGCAGGCGATGGTCAACACGATCGCCGCCAGTGCCGCCAGGATGGCCAAGAGGACCGCATCCTGCGGGTCCTGCAGGAGACGCTCTTCCAAATCAGTGCGCACGGCGATCGTCCGATTGCGGTTGGCGTTGGGATACTGCTGCTCGAGGACCTGCCAGACGGTCGTCAGCTCGGCCTGGGCGCGTTGCCTCGATATCCCGGGCTTCAACCGACCCATCACCGAGCACAGGCGGGCCTCCCGTTTTTCGAGCGGGTCTTCAACCGTACCGCCGAGCCGTTGCGCCATCATGAGCGGAAGATAGAACGCCGGCCGCAGCGGCGGCTCCGGCCCCGTGAAGTCTTCGGCGGCCACGCCGATGACATGGAAGTCGATGCCGTTCATCCAGACGGTGGCGTTGACGATCGACGCGTCTGCGGCCAGGGTGTTCTTCCAGAAGTCGTAGCTGAGCACGACGACGGCATCGCGGCCGGGCACGCGTCCTTCATCGGGCCTGAAGGTCCGGCCCAGCGCCGGCCGGACGCCGAGCAGGTCGAAGAAGTCGTCGCTGACCAGCGCCCCCCTGTGCATCTCGCGAATCGTCTCGCGCGCTCGCGCGAAGCTGACGCTCGAGATCTGATACGCGAGGAGACCGTCAAAGGCGTGCGAGACCTGCCGCAGATCGCGATAGTTCGGGTACGACATGCCCCCGCCCTCGGATTCCTGGTCGCGCGTGTCGGCGCTGACGGTGACGACGGATTCCGGATCGCGCACGGGAAGCGGACGCAGAATCAATTCGTCGGCGAGGCTGAAAATCGCGCTGTTGGCACCGATGCCGAGCGCGAGCGAGATGACGGCGACGGCGGTGAACGCCGGATGGCGGCGCAGCAGACGACACGCGTGCCGCAGGTCGCGCAGCAGATCATCGAACCACGGGAGACCGCGCTGGTCGCGGAGCGCTTCCATTGCCTGGGCGACGCCGCCGGCGCCGATTGCCACTGCCCCTGCGGCGCTCTCCGGCGAGTGGCCGTGCTGCCTCTCAGCGTCGGCCGCGATCTCCAGGTGGACGCGCAGCTCCCGCTCCAGGTCGCGATCGCTCCTCCCTGGACGGAGGGTTCCCCAGAGCCGAACGATCCACTCGCGAAGCGTGGCCATTGACGTCGCCCTCGCTATGCCGGAGGCCGCTCTCTATTGGACATACGAATGGAGTGTCTCGTTGTTCCATTGGAATGTCAAATGCACGTCAACCGCCACCGGCCTCGAACAGCGCCGCCAGCCGCAGCCGGTCGTCCTCGGAGAGGGCGACCGTGGTTGCCGCCAGCGCCGCCTCGAGATGGCGGACCGTCCGGGGGCCGATGATCGCCGCGTCGACACGCGGATGATGAAGCACCCAACTGATTGCGAGCGCGGCCATCTCGACCCCACGGGCGCGCGCCTCCTGGCCGAGCGCCGCCAATCCTTGAAACACGTGGTCGCGCTCGAGATGTCGATACGGTTCCGGACGCAGCGTCATCCGCGAGGCCTCCGGATACGGTCCCCCGGCGCGGTACTTTCCCGTCAGCCACCCACCGGCCAGGGGGCTGAACGGAGTGAATCCGACGCGTTGGTCGGCGCAGAGCGGAAAGATCTCCCGCTCGGCGCTGCGATCGAGGAGGCTGAACGCATTCTGCACCCAGTCGAAGCGGCACCAGCCCGCCTTGTCGCTGATCCACAGCCCCCGCGCCAGCCGCCAGGCTTCGATGTTGCTGGCGCCGACGTACAGCACCTTCCCCATGCGCACGGCATCATCGAGCGCCCGAAGCGTTTCCTCGAGCGGCGTCTCGGGATCGGGCTCGTGAATCAGGTACATGTCCAGGCGGTCGGTCTGCAGCCGCGCCAGACTTTCATCGACTTGCTGCAGGATGTGCCGGCGCGAGAGCCCCCGATCGTTTGGTCCCGGTCCGACCGGGTTGAACACCTTCGAGCTGAGCAGCAGCTGTTGTCGAACGGCGGGGCCTTTCGCCTTCAGCCAGCGGCCGATATAGGCTTCGCTGCGTCCGCCGCCGTAGGCGTTCGCGGTGTCGAAGACATTGATGCCGGCGTCGAACGCGCGATCCATGAGCTCGAAGGCCTGCGCCTCGGATTCGCCCATCCCGAAGAACGCCGGCGCCGAGCCGATGCCCCCGAAGTTGCCGCAGCCGAGCCCGAGACGCGAAACCCGGAGGCCGGTCGATCCCAACCGTCGATAGTCCATAGGCGGTAGAGGGTACTCGATGTAGGATGGCGCGCTCACTGGGGGACGGACCATGCGCTGGCTGCTGATCATCGCCGTACTCGCCGCGACGCCGGTTCTCGAGAACCCGCGGGTGCGGGCCTACCGCAGCACCGACGGTTCCCGCACCGGCGTGGCTCACGGCCCAGGCGTCGTCATCTCCCTCGAGGACAGCCCGGGCGTGAAAGCCGGCAGCGCCGTCTGGGTGGAAGACGCGGCGACGCCGTCCCGCGGACCAACGCGCGGTTCCATCGTCGTCGTCCAGCCGCTCGGTCCGGACCGCGCCACGACGCAGCCG
>DATASG010000363.1:0-6045 GCA_036269295.1 Vicinamibacterales bacterium
TCCGGAGGTTGACCTGGAGGTACTCCAGGACTTCTTCCGTCGTCAGAAACGTTTCGTCAATCATGCTTCAGCGTCCTGGTGACGGCGCAATGGGCAATTCGACCGTGAAGACGGCTCCGCCCTCCGGATGATTGGCGGCGACGATCTGGCCGCCGTGCTCCTGCACGATGCCGTAGGTGATCGCCAGCCCGAGTCCGGTGCCCTTGCCGACTTCCTTCGTGGTGTAGAACGGCTCGAAGATCCGCGACAGCGTGTCCTCGGGAATGCCGACCCCGGTGTCGCGGACGGTCGCGACGATCCGGTCGCCCGACGTCGATACCGAGGTGCCGATCTCGATCCGGCCACTGTTGCCGGTCGCCGCGATCGCATGTTCGGCGTTCATCACCATGTTCAGGAAAACCTGATGCAGCAACATCGGGTCGCTTTTCACCCGCGGCAACTTCTCGTCATAGTGTCGCACGACTTCGATGCCTGCGGCACGGTGTGCGGGTGTGCGGAGGGCCAGTACCTTCTGCAGCACCACGTTGAGACTGACCGAGCGGAGCGTCAGGCGGCGCGACCCCGCGAAGACCAGCAGGTTGCGCACGATTTTGGCGGCGCGGTCGGCTTCCCGGTAAATGACCTGCACCTCCCGGCGCAGCTGCTTGGGGAACGCCCCGGTCGTGCGCAGCAACTCCAGGTGGCCGAGCACGCCCTGCAGCGGGTTGTTCAGCTCGTGCGCAATGCCCGCCACGAATTGTCCCAGCGCCGCGAGCTTCTCGCTCTGCGTCAGCCGCTTGCGCAGCTCCTCACGCTCGGCCTCGAGGCGGGTCTGCGGCGTCAGGTCGCGCGCGACGATGACGTTTCCGACCGACTCCCGGTCGTAGTTGAGGAGATCGGTGACCGTCACCATGAACGGTCCCCTCAGGATCGGATCGACAACTTCGATCGTGACCGCCGAGTCGCCGGGCGCTCGTGTGGTCGACGACTTGTGCCGCTCGAGCCATCCCCCCAGCTCCGGGCCGAGATGCTGGGCCAGCGGCTGGTTCAGCAGCTCCTCGCGCTTGCGTCCGACGCGGGTGGCGAAGGCCTGATTGACATGCACGATGTGCCCGTCCGTGTCGGACACGGCGACCAGGTGCGAGATCGAATCGAACGTGTTCTCGAGCTCGCGGCGGGATCGCATCACGTCTTCCAGTAGCTGCATGTTCTCGATCGCGCTCGAGAGCTGGCGGCCGAGCTCGTCGGCGCGGTCGAGCAGATCGATTTCGCCGCTGGTCTCCACCCGCACACCCTCGAAGACGATCGCGCCGAGCGCCCGCCGCGTGCCCCGCAGCGGCACGGTGACAATCGCCGTGACCTGGTCTTCCGCCGGCGAGACGATTTCGGCGCGCGACCGGCTCATCGCGATGGACGCCGGCGCCGAGACGTCGGCGGCGTCCACGCGGACGCCGCGCGCCACGTCGGCCGGATCCGAGGAGGCTCGCAGGACCAGGTGGCGGGAGCGCCGGTCGTGAACCCAGACCGACGTGCGATCGGCCGCGAACAGGCGGTTCGCGCCGTGGCAGAAGATGTCGAGGCCCGCCGCCAGGCTCAGCGTCGCCGCCAGGCTGTTGGTGAACTCTTCGAGCAGCGCCCGGACGTCCCGCTGCAGCTCGTCGGCCTGGCGGAGATGGAACAGCTCGAGCGCCGTGACGAAGGCGTCGGCGGCCTCCGCCGCGTTGCTATGGACCTCGGCGGCGGAAGGCGGACGATCGAAACCGACCGCGAGCAGGCCGATGCGGTCGCTGCCGCGGATGAGCGGCAGCAGCAGGGCCGCCGGGGTGTCGAGGCGCGCGGCGAGATCGGGCGTCTGCCGCGCGGTGTCGACGACCAGCGTCGGCAGCCGGCGGTTGAAGGCGTCCGCGATCACCGTGGCCTCGTCGGTGCCCGGCAGCCACGGGTCGGTTTTCAGCGCGTCGAGGCCGAAGCCCGAGGTCGCCTGCAAGGCGCCGGTGCGCGGATTGTGCTGAAACAGCAGAGAGCACGAGCCGCCGGTCACATCGAGCGCGTACTGATGCAGGTGCGGCAGCAACTCATTCGCCGTGGTGCTTTGCGCCAGCAGCGAGGTGAGCGGCCGCGGGGCCGTGCTGTTGGCCGGGCGGTTTCGTGTCTCTCGGGGCATCGATTCGGATTCGGTGGGGCGCTTGATGGGCGATTCTACTGCGATCGATTAAGCCGTGTAATCCGTGGTTGACGCCCGCCAAGTTTCCCGGGACTCGCGCCGGGCCCCAACGAGATCGATAAGGTCAATCCAGACAAACGGTTAGGGCGTGACACGGTATAATTGCGTCGGACCGTCGGCCGACCCGGCTGTCCGACGCCCTCCGCCGTCTTAGTACGCGGAGGCGACCGTTTCAACGTATTCAACAGAAGGCCTTCGCCGCTTCGCATGACGTCGACCGACGAAGAGCTCGTCGCGAAATCGATTAGCGGCGACGCCAACAGCTTCAACGAGCTGGTCTTACGATGGGAGCGCCCCATCTATGCCCTCGCGTACCGTACGATCGGTCGCGAAGAGGATGCGCGAGACGTGTGCCAGGAGACGTTTCTCCGGGCGTTTCGCGCCTTGCCCGGGTTTCGCGGCCAGGCCAAGTTCTCGTCCTGGCTCTATCGCATCGCTCTGAACCTGTGCCGCGACTGGATCCGGCGCGAGCGCCGCGCCCCGGTCGTGCAGCCGCCCGAGGACGTCGATCTGATCGAGATGGCGGCCGCCGCAGAGCCGTCGGAGTCCATCGAGGATCTGGTCGCGCGCAAGGATCTGACGAGGCTGGTCGAGAAGGCGATGGCGCTCCTGCCCGAGGAGCAACGGACGGCGATCGTCCTGAAGGAATATCACGGGCTGACCTTCCAGGAAATCGCGGAGCTGGTCGGGTGCCCGTTGAGCACGGTGAAGACGCGTCTCTATCAGGGGCTGGTGGTACTCAGGCGGGAGCTCGGGAAAAACAGCAGGGCGACGCTGTGATGGAAAAGGCTATGACCGAATTTTTCTGCAACTACGGGGACGATCGCGACGGAGACATCGTCGCGTTTCTCTACGACGATCCGGACGGACGCGGCGCCGAACGCGCCCGCTTCGAATTGCACCTGCCGACATGCGCGCGCTGCCAGGCCGACATCGCCGCGCTGCGCGGCGTGCGCACACAGCTCGCGCGCTGGTCTCCACCAGAGCCGAGCTTCACCTCGGCCAATTCGCAGCTCAATCGGCAATCCAATCCGCAATCCAATTTGCAATCTGCATTCAGCAATCAACCATGGTGGCACCGCGTCCCGGTCTGGGCGCAGGCCGCGGCGGCGCTGCTGTTGCTCGGCGCGTCTGCCGGCCTTGCGAACCTGGACGTGCAGTACGACCACAATGGGCTCTTGGTGAGAACAGGTTGGTCGGGCAGGCCGGCTGGGTCTGGTAGGTCGGGTGGGTCGGACGTTGCACAAAGTTCGGGTAGCCCGACCGCGCCGTGGAAGACCGATCTCACCGCGCTCGAGTCTCAATTGAAGAACGAGATCCGCGCGGCGCAGGCGTCGACCGCCACGCCAACCGCGCCGGCCGTGCGTCCGGTGTCGGCGTCGGATGCCGACGTCATCCGCCGGGTGCGGGCGCTGGTCGAGGAAAGCGAAAAGCGCCAGCAGCGTGAGCTCGCGCTGCGAATCGCCGAGCTGCTCCGCGATGTCAATGCCCAGCGGCAGGCGGATCTGGTCAAGATCGATCGCACGCTCGGCGTGGTCCAGAACAACGTCGGCATCGAAGTGATGAAGAACCGGCAGCAGATCAACCAGATGGATCTCCTGTATCGCGCATCGCAGAGGCAGTAGGGGGACACAGTGAAACGGCTTGCAACGATCATCCTGACCGGCGCTGTCGCGTCAGCGGCAGTGCCGGCTTCGGCACAGACCACCACGCGCGCCATCGCCGAGCAGCGCTATCAGATCGGCCAGATGGAGCGCGTGCTCGAGGGCGCGGTCGAGCACGGCCTCGCCATCACGCGCGATCGCGTGCAGGCGCTGGCGCAGGTGCCGGCGGACCTGCTGGTCAGCGACAATGCGCACGCCCGCGGTTTCCGTCTCGAAGGCTACGGCGTCTTCTTCGACGTCGTCGTCCCATCATTCGAAACCACGTTGACCTGGAGCCTGCGGACGCTCGACCAGAACGACCTCGGGCTCGACAGCGCCCTCCGGACGCTGCAGACCCATGTCAAAGACGCGGGGAATCCCGATCTCGAGCAGGCCCTGAAGCGCCTCGAGCTGCAGGTGAATCCGGCCGTGCTCGCGCGCATGACGGCGCCCGTCGAACGCGGCGCCCGGAACGCAACCGGCTCGCCGGCGTCGACCGCCGACGGGCAGCCGCCGGCCGCGCCGGACCCGATCCTGGCCGATCCCAACGAAGCGTACCGGACCGAAGTGCTCGCCGCCCTCAAGGATGCGATGCTCGCCCACAGCAGCTCGCTCCGGATCGGCCCCAACGAATGGCTGACGATCGCCGCCAAAGGCAATGACGATCGGCCGCGGCTCGCGGCGGCTGACAGCAGCTCGGGCACGCGGATCATCCGCCTGCGCGGGTTGGACCTGGCCGAGTTTCTCGCCGGCCGGATCACGCGCGAAGAGGCGTTGACGCGGATTGAGGAGCTGATGTTCTAGAATAGCGCGCATGCGCGCCTCCGTCCGGCTGCTGCTGATCATGCTCTTCGCCTCGTCCACCGCCTGCGGTCCGACCGTCGACCTGACCAAAGGCCTCGAGGTCACCGTCGTCAACTCGGGCTGGTTCGACCTCGGCATCATCAACGGCCAGAGCAAGCTGGTGCCGACGGTCGTCTTCACCCTTCGCAACACCTCGGACCAGAAGCTGGTCACGCTGCAGATCAACGCGCTCTTCAGACGCGTGACCGAGAACACGGAGTGGGGCAGCGGCTTTCTGACGGTCGCCGGCTCCCAGGGGCTGGCGTCCGGGGCGACCTCAGACCCGATTACGATCAAGTCTCAGCTCGGGTATACCGGCAGCGATCAATCGCGCCAGGAGATGCTGCAGAACTCGCAGTTCGTCGACGCCAAGGTGGAGCTGTTCGCCAAGTACGGATCCACCCAGTGGGTCAAGGTGGGCGCTTTTCCGATTACGCGTCAGCTGATGACGAAGTAACGAGCGCGGCGAGCGTGAGGAGCGCGAGCACGCCGTCGCTCAGCGCGAACAGCAGGAACGAGCGCGGCGAATGCCGGATCGCGTAGTCGAGCAGGAACGCCGCGGCGCCCGCCCCCTTCAAGAGCGGCCCCATGATCCACAGATAGGCGCGTCCTTCCGGGGATCGCGGATGGCGATACGGAATGACATAGCCGCAGGCGATCGAGAGCAGGAAGATGCCGTTGAGATCGGCGTGGATGGGTGGGGACGGCAGCGAGACGGCGAAGAGTTGCGCCAGCAGCGGCCGCCCCGCGAGCATCAAGACGCCGACCGAGGCATCGTAGATGCCCGAGACGGCCGCAATCGCGCGACACCGATCCATTGCTGAATGCGAAGTGCTAAATGCTGACTGTATTCAGCTAAACGCTGACTGTATTCAGCAATTTGCATTCAGCAATTTGCATTCTCACTGAATCCTTTTGAGCTCGCCGGTGTACGTCGTCGTGTGCTCGGGCGTGATCCGCACTTCGAATTCGAGCGTCTCGTAGCCCTTCGCGCGGACCTCGATCCGGTGCGTGCCCGACTCGATGTGCAGGCGCTGGAAGATGCCGTCGAAGTCGTCGACCACCCCGACGAAGTAACCGTCGACGTAGACCTCCGCGTCTCGCGGCTTGATCTTCAGCCGGATCGCTCCTTCATCGCTCGACGATGTGTACGAGGATTGCGGGTAGGTCGGGTACCCGCCGTACCACGGATCGTAGTATCCGCCGTAGTACCCACCGTAGCCGGCGCCGCCGTAGCCGTAGCCCCACGGATCGTAATAGCCGTAGCCGCCGTAGTAGCCGCCCGGAACGTAGACGCCGCCGCCGCCCGGGGTGGTCGGAACCGAGCCGCGGGGCACCGCGGTGCCGACGGGATTG
>DATASG010000364.1:0-3182 GCA_036269295.1 Vicinamibacterales bacterium
CAGCGCGACCCACCAGGTGTTGCGCGAGTCGTCCCTGGTCGCGAACCGGCGGCGGCCCCACATATGGGTCGCCGAGTTCACCAGCCAGGTCGAGTGCAGGCCGAGCACGACGCGCAGGAAGATCGCCCAGTTGACGAGGCCCCAGCCGCCGATCGCCAGCAGGCCGAAGCCGAGCACCGTCAACGGCACCCAGTGATACGTGGTCAGCCACATGTAGAACGGGTCTTTCGCCAGGTCGGGCGCGTACTTCGACATCTGCGCGGTGTCGTTGTGGTGCGCTTCACCGAACACAATCCAGCCAAGGTGCGCCCAGAACCCGTTGACGCGGGGGGTGTGGGGATCGAGCTCCTGGTCGGAATGCTGATGATGCTTGCGGTGGGTGGCGACCCAGAAGATCGGCCCTCCTTCCAGGGTCAGCGTGCCGCACACGGCGAGAAAATACTCGAACAGCCGGTAGGTCTTGAATCCGCGGTGGGTGTGCAGCCGGTGGTAACCCATGCTGATGCCCAGCCCAATCGCCACCCAGTACAGGAACACGGCGACGAACAGGTTCGTCCACGAGAAGGACCACAGCGCGGCGAGTGCCTGAATGTGAAACCAGATCAGCACGGCGCAGGTCAGATAGCTCAATTTGCTGTAACGGGATTCGGCCGGAATGGTCGCTACGTTGTTCATACGTGACTACTACGGTAGTAAACCTGGCGTCCGCTCACTGTAAGAGTTCGGTAATATCTCCACGCTGCCCGGCGCTGCACAGCATGACAATCGCGCGGAGACACCGAGAGACAGAGACAAACACTGCTGCCGCCGCGCTGGGTGAGGCGGCTTCACGCCCCGAACGAGAGTAGAATTCCCTGAAGCGAGGTCTGCCCATGCGCGCATCCATCCTCACGTCGATTACGGTGATGATCGTCCTGGCGGCGGTGATGTCCGGGCAGGCGCGCGGGCCGGTGAGGAGCGCCGCGCCGGAGGCTGGGGGGCTGCCGCGGACCGCCGACGGCCACCCGGATCTCCAGGGCACCTACGATCTCGGCACCATCACGCCGCTCGAGCGCCGCGCCGGCTCCCCGTTGGTGCTGACCGACGAGGAGGCGAAGAAGGCGGAGCAGCAGGTCGCGGAGCGGAGCGCAAAGCTCAACGCCCCGATCGACGCGAACCGCGCCGCGCCGCCGACCGGCGGTGACGGATCGCCGGGTCCTTATGGCAACGTCGGCGGCTACAACAATTTCTGGCTCGACCCGGGCTCCCGGTTCACGACCGTCGACGGGCGCAAACGCGCCTCGCTGCTGATCGATCCGCCCGACGGCCGCGTCCCCGCGTTGACCGAGTCGGCGAAGACGCGCAACGCCTCCCGGCTGCTGCGGACGACGTCGGACGAGGCGATCAAGGAAGACGATCCCGGCTTCGAAGGCGCCAACGCCTACGACGATCCGGAGCAGCGTCCGCTCGGCGAGCGCTGCCTGATCGGCTTCAGCTCGACCTCCGGGCCGCCGATCCTGCCGACCTACTTCTACAACAACCTCCACCAGATCGTGCAGACGCGGGACACGGTCGTGATCCTGACCGAGATGGTGCACGACGCCCGCGTCGTGCGGATGAACGCGCAGCACCTGCCGCCGTCGATCCGCAAGTGGATGGGCGATTCGGTCGGGCGCTGGGAGGGCGACACGCTGGTCATCGACACCACGAATTTCACCGACAAGACCCGCTTCCGCGGCTCCAGCGACGCGCTCCACATCGTCGAACGGCTCACGAGGGTGGACGCCAGGACGCTGCGCTACCGGTTCACGATCGAGGATCCGACGACCTGGACCCGGCCGTGGACGGCTGAATACACGTGGCCGGCGACCGACGACCTCATGTACGAGTACGCCTGCCACGAGGGTAACTACGCGATGGGCAACATCCTGCGCGGCGCGCGCCTCAAGGAAGCAGACGAGGCGAAGAAAACGAAGCAGCAGTGATCAAGGGCGGCAGCGTGCTGCTGCTGCTCTCGATGTTCTTCGCTTACCTGCTCGCGCCGGCCGTCGATATCGTGAGCCGCACGATCCGACCCGGACGCCGGGGCCGGCCGATGTCGCGCGGCGCCTCCCTGGCCCTGATCTATGTCCTCCTCTCGGTCCCGGTCGCGCTCGCGTGGCGTTTTGCGAGCGATCCAATCGCTCAATGGGTTGGCGTCACGGCGCCAGAGGCGGTCGCGCATCTCTTCGGCGGCGGCGATTTCGCGACCATCGATCGCTTCATCGCCTCGGCACCGCTGCCTGACTCCGCCCGTCCCGTGCTCAAGCGCCGGGCCGACAGCATCGTCGGCTACATCCAGCGGCACGCGCGCACCACGCTCGACACGCTGATCGACGCGGCGCGATATGCGGGTTGGCTCGCGGTCACGCCGGTGCTGGCGGCGGCTCTCCTGACCGTCTGGCCGAGCTTTCGGCGATCGACGCTGCGCGTGCTGCCGCGCGGGCACCTGCAGTGGCGGGGCGAGGAGTACCTGCACGACGTCAACAGCGCGTTGGCGGGATACATCCGCGCGCAGGCGGCGGCGGGCGTCATCGTCGGGGTGATGTGCGTCAGCGGCTTCGTCCTGATTGGCGTCCCGTCAGCCGTGTCGCTGGGGGTCGCGGCCGGGATCCTCGAGCTCGTGCCCGGGATCGGTCCGGTGACGACGATGCTGATTGCGGTGACGCAGTCGGGCGAGCGCGCGCTCACGGTGATCGCGTTCCTGGCGGCCTTGCGCATCGTACAGGACGCGCTGGTCTACCCGCGGCTGATCCGCCACGGCATGCACCTGTCGACGCCGGCGGTCGTGCTCAGTCTATGGACCGGCGCGGCCCTGGGCGGCGCCGGCGGCGTGGTGCTGGCGCTACCGGTCGCCGGTTTCCTGTCGGTGAGCCTTCGTCATTGGCGCGAGTACCGCGCCATCGAGCGGCTCGTGCGCACGCAGGCTGCTGAAAAACGGAAGTGAACTCAGAACTCAGTTCTCAGTTCCAACTTCCTAAACTTCAGCTCGGCACAACCGGGTGCCCGGCGAGCGCCTGCGCCAGGAGGATCGCGAAGAGCGTGTAGTAACCAGCGGCGGAGACGGCAACCGCGAGCCGGCGCCAGGCGACGCCGCCGGCGAGGCCGATCGACCACGCGATGGTCGGCAACAGCTGCACGGCGTGGATCCCGATGAAATGGGG
>DATASG010000365.1:0-4413 GCA_036269295.1 Vicinamibacterales bacterium
AACTCCCCGGCCTTGATCGCGTCAATGAAGGCGGCGCTACTGGAAGTGGTTTCCGGCATGCCCCGATTTTATCCCGGCTCCGATCGAAAGGCAGGCGTGGTGCGGACCTTCAGGTCCGCGGTTTTCGTCGCCGCAGTCCTGGCCGGCAGCGCCGTGCAGGCGCAGACACCGGCGTCTCCATCCCAGGAACGGCCACCGCTCGGCTCGTGGTTCACGGTCGACGCGCTCGGCCGCCTGCCGGTGACCGCGAGCGTCTTTCCGCTGCTGTCCTCGGTCGCCGACGTCATCCCCGATCGCATCGACACGGGCGGCCTCAGCGCCGGATCGCCGGCGCGCGAAGGCACGCACGGCGAGACCTGGACGCAAACGGTCTATCGCGTCGGCGACGCCGACATCACCAATCTGAGCGGCACTGGCACGCCTCTGCTGATGCCGGGCGTCGATGTCTGGGAGCGGGTCGACGTCAACACCGGCATGATGCCGATCGACGTTGGTGCCCCTGGGATGGCGGTCAGCCTCGCACCGCGGCGTCCGGCCGCGTCGATGATGCGCGCGGTCGAGCTCTTCGGATCGCCGCCGTTCTTCAACGCCGGCAGCTCCACCACGGTACCGCCGAGCCTCGAGCGATTGAACTCGCACGCCCGCGCCAACCTGTTCATCGGCGGTCCGCTGATGGATCGCGTCAGCGGCCTGTTGTCGGCCAACTGGATCCGGTCGTCCTACTCAGAGCGCGACAGCAACGACGCGCTCACCGGCAGCCTCGCATCCGCCTTCGCCAACGTGACCGCTACGCCCAGGCCCGGCGACGAGGTCAGGGTGATCGGATGGGGACAGCGCACCAGCGACGCGATTCCTCATCATGTCGCCTTCAACAACATCAACAACACTCAGGACTCGACCGGGCTGCATCTGCAGGCGGCGTGGCAGCACGTGCTGGCAGACGATGCCGGGCTGCGGCTGTTCGGCTCGTACACGCTCGCTCAACGATCGACCGATTTCGTGGCGCCGTCCCTCATCGTCGCCGAGCGCCTGCGCGACGGTCCAATCCCGACGCTGCTCGATCCGGGGATCGGCACCGACAGCACCTGGTCCTTCGGCGTGCGGCTCAACCGGACGATTGGCGGGCACAACGTCCTCGCCGGCGCCGACATGTACGGCGGCGGCGCGAGCCAGCAGTCCGTGTTCAGCGGACGGGTCGGCGAGCTGCTCAACGGCGTGCCGGCGCGAGTGTGGGACTTTACGGATCCGGTCGAGCCGTCCAAGTGGTCCGAGCGAGCCCTGAACCTGTTCGTCAGCGACCGTATGGCCATCGCGCCCCGGGTGACGATTGACGGCGGCTTGCGCTTCGAGACGATCGCCGGCTCCGCCGCGGCCCAGGACGGCACCATCAGCTGGACCAACCTGCTGCCGCGGGCAGGCATCCACTGGACGATGCTGAACTTCTGGGAGCTCGGCGCGTTCGGCAGCTACGCCCGCTATGGCCATCGCCTGCCGCTGACCGACCTCGCCTACGGCGACCCGACGGCGCCGACCGCCAGCATCTACCGATGGAATGCGACGACCGCCGGGGTGCCGCAGCAGAGCGCGATCGGCCCGCTGATTCAGCGCCTCGGGCCGGGCACGGGCGGCGTCCCCGGTTTCAGCGCCATCGACCCGGCGCTGAAACGGCCGCACATGGACGAGGCGGTGCTCGGCTTCGACGCGCGCCCGAGCCCGCGCACCTTCCTGCGCATCGCGGCGATCGGCCGGCTGGAGAAGGACAACGTCAGCGCCGTTGACGTCGGCGTACCGGAGTCGACCTATTCGACGATCGCGGTGCCGGATACCGGCATCGACGTCGCCGCCGGGCAAGCCGATCAAATCCTGATCTTCTACAACCGTTCGCCGGCGACCTTCGGCGCCGATCGCTACCTGCTCACCAACCCGGCCGGCGACGAAGGATCGTTTGTCGGCGCCGACATGATCGGCCAGGTGCATACCGAGAAGTTCTTCTATTTCCTCGGTTTGACCGCGGGGCGCTCGGAAGGTATCGCCGCCAATCGCGGATTCGGGCCGCTCGAGAACGACACCGGCGTGATCGGCGACGCCTACATCGACCCCAACTCCCTCGCCCACGCGCAGGGACGCACCTTCACCGAGCGCGGCTACACGATCAAGACGGCGGGGACGTACACCTTTCCGCACGACATCACGTTCGGCGTGATCGGCCGCTACCAGGACGGGCAGCACTTCGCGCGGCTGGTGATTCTCCCGGACTTGAACCAGGGCCCGGAAGCGGTGCGCGCGTTCCGCAACGGCCGCACCCGCTTCACGTTCGAGATGACGGTCGACGCGCGGATCCAGAAGGGCTTCACCGTGGGCGGCCGCCGCGCGGATCTGATCGTCGACGCCTACAACCTGTTCAACGAGTATCTCGAGGTCGAGGAGATCACGGTGTCAGGGCCGACGTCGCGCCAGAAGTCCGCGAGCCAGCCGCCGCGCGCGATACACTTCGGCATCCGGGTTCCGTTTTAGTGCTGCTCTGAGGAAAGGTCGTGATGACGCTCAGGCTCCTCGCTCTCTCTTCGTTGATGCTTTCGGCCGCGGTCGGCGGCGCGCAAACCGAACGGGTCACGGTGCGCATGGCGCCAGCGCCGAACCAGACGTTGCACCAGCGCACGACTCAAGATACGGAGTTGACGACGGAGACGGAAGCGGGCGCCGGGAGCGACAAACCCATTCCCGCGATGGCCATGAGCATGCGCGCCGTCGTCGACACCACCTCCGCCGTCGGCCCGACCGACCACGACGGGCACTACAGCGCGAGAGTGACGATCGACGCCATCACAGCGACCGCGACCATGAACGGGCGGGAGATGCCCGTTCCGTCCCAGGTGACGGCAGCCGCCACCCAGGTGATCACCTTTTCCTATGACGAGAACGACAAGGTCATTGACGTGTCCACCGGCGATTCGGCCGGCGCGGCGATCGACGCAGCCAAGCAGATCCTGATGCGCGCGTTCGCCACGGTGGCGCCAATGACGCTGTCGGTCGGCGAGAGCGTCACACTGCCGACCGCGGTCAATCTGCCGATGCCGTCCGGCGGTGCGGCGGTCCCGATGGGCATCGCCGGCGAGACCCGGTACACGCTGATATCAGTCACCTTCGACGGCGCGGACCGCATTGCCCATCTCGCCTCGCACACGACGAGCCGTATCACTCAGGCGCCGGCGGCGCCGGGGTCGCCGTTCGGGTTCGACATGACGATGATGGGCGACGGCAAGAGCGACGTGAACGTCGATCGCGGCATCGTCCTGCACGCCGAGCAGCGATCCACAATCGAAGGCACGCTGCACGCCGGCTCGGCAGGCATGGCGATGCCGAACATGCGGACGCACGGAACATTCGCGACCGTCAGCGATCTCGTGAAGTAGTCATTCTCATTTCTCAATTCTGAGGATGCGGGTCGGGAGGCCACTTTCGCCTCCCGCTGTGTGGGGGTGGGTCAGTTTTCATCCCACAGGACGCGGGACGAGGAAGTTACCCATCCCTGGAGCAAGCGCGATGCCACTCGAATCGTCTGGCACCGGAGTTGTATTGCTCAGTCGATATGAAGAGAACTGCCTCCAAAAACAGGACGATCCGCCTGCTCCGCTGGGTTTTCCAGCGTGAGAATCGGCTGATTACCTGTCAACTCGACCGGGAAGGCCGTCTGTCTTCCTACACTCTGTCGCTGGTTCCACACTGGGACGTCCGGCAGGCGACATCGGAGAACTTCGATGCCGGCGTCAGCGCGTTTCATCGTCACGCAACGGTCGCCGAGCAGCTGCGCAGCCAAGGCTGGACGCTGGCCGCGTACAGCGTCGCCCGATAAGGCGACCGGCGTTCCGAAAAGACGACCGGCGTTCCCGAAGGGGACCGCCGTTCCCTAAAGCGACCGGCGTTCCCGAACCGGCGGCGCGACTACTGCGCCTTCGTCAACGCCAGGACCGCGTAGGCGGTCGCCGCATCGCTCATGAACTTGCCGGCGTCAGACGCCGGGTCGCGCTGCTTGTTGAGCGACGCCGCGAACCAGGTCCCGTTCGCCGGATCCTGGTGCGACACCAGCCACGCGAGCCCGCGCTTCACCGGCGCCAGCGTGCGCGGGTCCGCGGCCGACTGCAGCACGAACGTCACCAGCCCGGTGGCGTAGCCGTCGGTTCGCGTGTCGAGGGCCGAACCATCGGCCCGCTTCCACGATCCCAGCGAGGCGGTGCTCCATCCGCCGTCCTCCTGTTGTGCGCGCACGAGCGCATCGACGATCGCCTGCTGCGCCTCGCGGTCGAGCAGCGCAGGGGCCGTGGTGGACGCCCACAACAGCATCGCGCGGCTGAGCAGGGGCTGGTGCTCGTTCGCCTTCCGGAGGTAGTCGTGCAGCGCCTTTACCCGATCCTG
>DATASG010000366.1:0-9438 GCA_036269295.1 Vicinamibacterales bacterium
CCGCCACGGCGCGCTGATCCTGTTCCTGTGCGGCCTGCCGTTCTTCGTGCTCGCGCTCGCCGATCCGTATTCGTCGCTGACGCACGAGCAGGTCAGCTTTCCCGGCCGCCGCATCGCGCTGATGATCGACGCCTCGTCGAGCATGATGGCGCGCTTTCCGGCCGCCCACCTGAACGCCAAGGCGCCGAACGAGGCGACGTTCTTCACCACCGTCGCCGCCGCCGAGACGTTCATCCGCCAGCGCATGAGCGGCAAGTACCACGATCTGATCGGGCTGATCGAGTTCGGTGACGAGGCCTACGTCGTGACCCCGTTCACGAGCGACTACGACAACATCCTGCTCAGCCTGAACCTGATCGGCGACTGGACCGAGTTCATGAAGTTCCCCGATCAGGGCACCACGATCGGGCTGGCGATCGAGCAGAGCGTCGGGCTGTTCAAAGCGTTCGACTTCCTCGACGCGGCGGGCAACGTGATGCTGATCTTCAGCGACGGGCAGGACACCCAGGTCACGATTCACGGCAAGAACGTGAACGAGATCCTCGAAGGGGCGCGGCAGACGAAGATTCCGGTCTATTTCATCCGCACCAGCTACAACAAAGGGCTCGGCGCGGTGCTGCCCGACGACATCTGGAAGCCGGCGGTCGAAGCGACCGGCGGCAAGTTCTACCCCGCCGGCGATGAGCAGGCGGTGCTCAACGCGGTCAAGGACATCGACCTGCGATCGGCGGGACGGGTCGACGTGAAGCGCTACAGCAGCCAGCAGCCCAAGTTCGCAGGGTTCGCGTTCCTGGCCGCCAGCCTGTGGACAGTGGCGCTGACGCTGCAGCTGACCGTGCCTTATTTCAGGAAGTTTCCGTAGGAGAGACGATGAAATCATCAGTGGGCCCCTTCATCGCGGCGATCGTGCTGGTCCTGGCTGGCAGCGGCCTGTGGCTGGCCGGCCGCACCGAGACGCGCCTGGCCGACGTGCACAAGGAACTGGCGACGCTGCAGTACGCGGACGCGCAGAACGTGGGCGCCGGGGTGGAGCGTTCGCAGTCGCTGGCGCTCGAGCGGCGGGTGCCGATGCTCGGCAAGGCGGCCGAGACCGACGCCCGCCACACGCGCGCCGCGGCTGGCTACTGGCGCACTGATTACGCGGCGATCGCGCCGCAGCACGACGCCAACGGCGTGGTGACGGAAACCGACCCGGCGATCCTGCTGCTGAACGCCAACGCCGCCTTCCGCGCCAGCCAGGCCGCCGGCGATCGGCTCGACACCGTGCGCCGCCTCGACGCCGTGGTCAAGAGCTACGCCGAGGTGCTGAAGGCGCCGACGTGCGGCGCCGGCGACCGCGCCTGCGACGGCCGCGGCGCCGACGCCGCGTTCAACTACGAGTACGCGATCCGCGCGCGCGACGCGCTGGCCAAGCAGCGGGGGCCGGCGGCGAAGGCGCCGGCGAAGATGGCGAAGGCCGCCGAGGAGAGCGACCTGCCGGCGGGCCCGACGTTGCACGGCAGACCGGGCGCACCGCCCGCCGCGGTCGACATGAACCAGTTCAAGATCGTGATCCCGAAGCGCGGCGAGGAGCGCAAGGACGCGCCTGATGCCGGTAAGGGTGGGCAGAAGATTAGAAAGGGCTAGAGAATTAGGAATTAAGAATTTGGAATTTGGAATTAAGAATTAGGAACTGAGAATCTGGAATTCTGTTGCTGGGAATAGATTTCGACACCATTCGATTTGGGACGCCGGAGTACCTCTGGCTGCTCGTCGCGCCCGGGGTGCTGGTGCTCGGCTGGTTCTGGCAGCTGGCGGCGCGGCGGCGCGATTCACGGCGCTTCCGACAGCACCGTCGGCTCCCGGTGCGGGAGCGCTTTCCGGTCTTCGGCAACCTGGTGTTCTGGCTGTGCCTGATCCTCGCCAGCGCGTGCACCATCCTGGCGCTGTCGCGGCCGACGGCGGCCGCAGCGCTGGTGCGCACCGCCGGCGTCGATCTCGTCATCCTGCAGGACGGTTCCGCGTCGATGCGGACCGCCGACGTCGCCGGCAACCGATGGCAGCGGTCGATGCGCTTCCTGCGCGTGCTCGGCGAATCGCTGGCGTGGAAAGACGATCGCATGGCGATGGCGCTGTTCGCACACATCGCGGCGCCGCAAGTGCGGCTCACCAAGGATCCGAACACGTTCTTCTTCTTCCTCGATCACCTGGCGGCGGAGCCGCCGTTCCGGCTCGAGGACGACACGACCTGGGACACCAACATCGAGCTCGGCATCGCCTGGGGCATGCATCTGATCGAGAAAGATACCGAGCTGTACGGGAAGTCGCCCAACGCCAAGGCGTTCGTCCTGATCACCGACGGCCAGGCGTGGAGCGGCGAAGTCGCGCGGGCGCTGAAGACCGCCCGCACCAACGACGTTCCGATCTACGTTGTCGGAGTCGGGACGACGGCCGGCGGGTTCATCCCGGAGCCCGAGCGCAAGGCGAACGACACCTCGCCGCATGAGCCGCCGATCCGCGCCGCGCTCGATCGCGGATCGTTGATGATGATCGCGAATGCCGGCGGGGGCGAGTACATGGAGCTCGATCGCGAGGGCGATCGCGAGATCGCCAACCGCATCATCGACGCCGCGAGACGCCGCGCCGGCTCGCGCGGCCTCGAGGTCGCCAACGAAGAGCTCTACTGGCGCTTCCTCCTGGCCGCGGCCGCGTTCATGACCCTCGGCCTGCTGTTCCTGCAGGAGAAAGCCGAGCTCTGGCTCCAGGCCGCCGGTGCCGCCGCCGCGCTCACCTTCGTCTGGACGCTGACGCGATAAGAAGAAACCGGGTGACTCTGCAAAGGCCGATCTAGCGTCTTTGCGGTCTTGGCGGTCTCTGCGGTTCCACCTGCTCGTTCCACAGCCACGCCGCGCCGCGGACGCCGCTCGAGTCACCGTGCATCGCCGGCACCAGTCGCGTGGCCACGGTATCCGAGAAGATGTGCGGCGACCACAGCTGCGGCACGCGCTCGTACAGGCGATCGATGTTCGACAGCCCGCCGCCGAGCACGATGACGTCCGGATCGAGCAGGTTGATGACGCTGCCGAGGGCGCGCGCCATCCGATCTTCGTAGCGTTCAAGCGCCGCGATTGCCAGCCGGTCACCAGACGCCGCCCGCGCGGCGACGTCCTTCGCGGTGACGCCGGGCACGCAATCCCCCGCCAGTGCCGGCCCTGAAAGAAACGTCTCGATGCAACCGCGCCGCCCGCAATAACACGCGGGACCGGGAGACTCGACGCCGCGCGCGGCCGGCAGCGGATTGTGCCCCCACTCGCCGCCGATGGCGTTGGCGCCGACCAGCACCCGACGGTCGATCACCACGCCGCCGCCGGTCCCGGTGCCGATGATGACGCCGAAGACGACGCGGGCGCCGGCCGCGGCGCCGTCGGTGGCTTCCGACAAGGCAAAGCAGTTGGCGTCGTTGGCGAAGCGCACCGGGCGCTCCAGCAGGCGCGACAGATCCTCGCCGAGCGCCCGGCCGTTCAACCAGGTCGAGTTCGAGTTCTTGATCAGTCCGGTGGCGGGCGAGATCGTGCCCGGGATCCCGATGCCGACCGTGCCGCCCGTGCCGGTCTCCTCCTCGATCACCCGCACCAGGCCGCTCACCGCCGCGAGGGTGCTCGCGTAGTCGCCGCGCGGCGACGCGATCCGCCGCCGCATCCGCTCGCGGCCATCGTCCGCGATCGCGATCCCTTCGATCTTCGTGCCGCCGAGGTCGATGCCGATGCGCATGCCCCTATAATCTAGACCATGATCAGAAACCTGATCCTCGTGAGCACGTGCGCGACGACGATCGCTTGCGCGCAGACACCGTCCAAGCCCGCCCCGACAGCCGCCGACGCGAGGGCGTTCCTCGCCAACGCCAACGCGACGACCTTGAAGCTGGGAACGGAACAGGGCCAGGCCGGGTGGGTCCAGCAGACCTTCATCACCGACGACACCGAAGCGATCGCGGCACGCGCCAACCTGGCAAGCAACGAAGCCGGCGCGAAGTTCGCCCGGGAGGCGGTGCAGTACGACGCGGTGACGGTATCAGCCGACGAGCGCCGTCAGCTCAATCTCCTCAAGGTGGCGCTGGTGCTGGCGACGCCGTCGAACGCGGCGGAGTCCGACGAGCTGTCCAAGATCATGGCGCGGCTCGAGTCTGCCTACGGCAAGGGCAAGTGGTGCGCTGACTCTTCGAAGCCGGAGAGCTGCAAGAACATCGACGAGGTTTCACGGATCCTGTCGTCGCCCGCCGGCGAGCCGGCGCTGCGGGCGGCGTGGGAAGGCTGGCACACCATCGCGCCGCCGATGCGCAAGGACTACCAGCGTTTCGTCGAGCTGTCGAACAAGGGCGCGAAGGAGCTCGGCTTCGCCGACACCGGTGCGATGTGGCGCAGCAAGTACGACATGCGCCCGGACGAGTTCACCAAGGAGCTCGATCGGCTGTGGGACCAGGTCCGGCCGCTCTACCTGAAGCTCCATGCCTACGTGCGGATGAAGCTGCGCGAGAAATACGGCGACGCGGTGCCGGAGAACGGGCCGATTCCGGCGCACCTGGTCGGCAACCTCTGGGCCCAGGACTGGACCAACATCTACCCGCTGGTGGCGCCGCCGCACGCCGACCCCGGCTTCTCGCTCACCGACATCTTGAAGCGGCGAAAGATGCCGGCGCTCGACATGGTGCGAGCCGGCGAGCGCTTCTACACCTCGATCGGGTTCGCGCCGCTGCCGAAGACCTTCTTCGAGCGCTCGCTCTTCGTGCGGCCGCAGGATCGCGAAGTCGTCTGCCACGCCAGCGCCTGGGACATCGACTACGCCGAAGACGTCCGCATCAAGATGTGCATCGAGCCGACGGCGGAGGATTTTTCCACCATCCATCACGAGCTCGGGCACAACTTCTATCAGCGCGCCTACAAGGACCTGCCGGTGCTGTTCCGCGACAGCGCCAACGACGGCTTCCACGAAGCGATCGGCGACACGATCGCGTTGTCGGTGACGCCAGAGTACCTGGTCACGATCGGGCTGCTGGACAAGGCGCCCGACACGTCGCGCGACATCGGCCTGCTGATGAACAAGGCGCTCGAGAAGATCAGCTTCCTGCCCTTCGGCCTGCTGATCGATCAGTGGCGGTGGAAGGTGTTCTCCGGCGAGATTACGCCGGCGCAGTACAACAAAGCGTGGTGGGATCTGAAGCTGAAGTATCAGGGAGTGGCGCCGCCGTCGGCACGCGGGGAGGAGTTCTTCGATCCGGGCGCGAAATACCACGTACCCGACAACACGCCGTACACGCGCTACTTCCTGGCCGACATTCTGCAATTCCAGTTTCACCGCGCGCTGGCGAAGACCGCCGGCTGCACGCTGCCGCTGAACCGCTGCTCGATCTACCAGAACAAAGCGGCCGGCGAGCGGTTGAACGCGATGCTGTCGCTCGGGCAGTCGCGCCCCTGGCCGGAGGCGCTCGAGGCGCTGACCGGATCGAAGCAGATGGACGCGACCGCGATTCTCGACTATTTCGCGCCGCTGTCGAAGTGGCTCGATCAGCAACTCGAGGGCAGGAAGATCGGTTGGGGCGGCTAATCGCGGATTCATCCATTCAATCCGTGGATCGACGCTGTGAGTGCTTCGCCGCGAGCTGATATTCGCGGTTGACGAAGTCGGCATAGGCGCGCAGCGACGCGTCGATCTCGGGTGCCTGGGCCTTTCGTTCGTAGGCCTGGACCGCGTCGAGCGCGGCGTGACACGGCACGCTGTCGTTCTGCTGCACCAGCGCCTTGAAGCGATCCCGGAGCGCCGCCAGCGCTTCGGCGCCGCGCTGACGTGCCAGCACCGCATCGAACACGTCCACAACCGCCTTCAGCGCGTCGCGCTCCTTGACGCGGTTGGCGAAGATTGACGCCAGCGCCGCCTCCTCGCCCACCGCCGTGCCATCGTCCATGACCGATGCAATCACCTGCACCGTGGCGCCCTCCGGCAGCGGATCCAGCGGCAGCTCGCGAGACTCCCCGGGCATCAACCGTTCGAGACGCTCGGCCGCCTTCGGCAAGCCGTGGGTCGCCTCGCTGAGGTAGCCGTCGGTTGTATAGACTTCGCGATGCGTTCCGCCGCCGGCTCTGGCCGTCGTGGCCGCCAGGCTCCAGGCCGTCACCGGTTGGCGGCTGGTGTTGGTCAGTCGCACGTGGCTGGACGCGCCGGTCACCAGATCGCTGGCAACCACCGGCCATTCGGCCGCCTGCCCTGCTGAGGTGACGACCGTCAAAAGCGCGGAGAGAACAATGCGCGTGCTCATCTGGTGTCATGAAGCAAGCCGTGTTCCGTCCGTGGGCCCGGCCATAGAGCCAGAACTTTCCGCCGCGCCACGCCGTCTGATATCGTCAAACCGTGCCTTCCCGTTCGTTCGCCTGGCTAGCCATCCTCCTTGTCAGCGCCGCCATCACGACGGGCGCCGCGCCGGCCGAAAACGATCTCGATGCCTTCATGAAGCTGGTCGTCGCCAGGCGCGACGACAACTGGAAGAAGCTGCAGCAGTACATCTTCGACGAGCGCGAGCAACTGGAAATGCGCGGACCGGACAGGGTGCCGGTCTGGGGTGAGCGGCGCGAATACACGTGGTACATCCGCGACGGCTTCTTCGTGCGCAGCCCGACCAGGTTCAACGGCGTCACGGTGAGCGACGCCGAGCGGCGGACCTTCGAGGCCTCGTATCTGAAACAGGCACAGGAGCGCGACAAGCGCGCGGCGCGCGGCGCAGGCCGCGACGGCTCAGGTTCGACGACCGACAACGGCGCCGCTCCCGGCGCGCCGGATCGGGAGGCCGAGCTGGCGCAAGACGTCAGCGGGGTGATTCGACAGAACCGACCTCCCCAATTCATCTCGTCCGCGTACTTCCTACGGTTCAAGTTCGAGGAAGGCAAGTACGCGCTCGCCGGACGAGAGACCATCGACGGCCACGAGGTCCTGCGCATCGAGTACTACCCCGCCCGGATGTTCGGTGGAACCGATCGCCGGCGCACCGGCAAGGAACCGTCGGACCGGGACAAGGCGCGCGATGCCGCGTTCCAACGGATGATGAACAAGGTCGCGCTCGTCACGCTCTGGGTCGAGCCGAAGGCGCACCAGATCGTGAAATACACCTTCGACAACGTCGGCTTCGACTTCCTGCCCGCCCAGTGGCTGGTGCACGTCAGCGACGTCAAGGCGACGATGACGGTCGGGCAGCCGTTCCCCGATGTCTGGCTGCCGACCAGCATGGCGGTCAACCTCGCCATGACGGTCGCAATCGGCCAACTCGACGTCCGCTACGACCTCGAGTACCGCGACTACCGCATCCCCAGCGTCACCAGCAAAATCGGCATCAAGTAGATGTGGGCCGCGCTGGTCATGGTCCTGGCGGCGGGTCCGCAAGGACCGGCCCGACAAACCGGCGCGTCGGGATCTGCCCTGCAGGCCGGCGCTGAGACGGTTACGGCGATCCAGATCCAGGGCAACACCGCGACGCCGGACGAGGAGGTCCGCCGGCTCGCAGACGTCCGCGTCGGGATGCCGTTCGAGGAGACGACGGTCGAGACGGTGGCGTCCCGGCTGCGAGCCGCGAAGAGGTTCGACCGCGTCGAGGTGCGCAAGCGCTTCGCCTCGATCGCCGACCCTTCCCAGATCACGCTGGTCATCATCGTCGACGAGGGGCCGGTGAAGATCGTCATGACCGGCGACCCTGATTCGCCGACCCGGGTCGTGAAAAAGCGGCTGCCGAACATCCTCGTGCTCCCGATCCTCTCCCGCGAGGACGGGTACGGCTTCACCTACGGGGCGCGGCTGACGCTGCCCGATCCGCAGTGGATGGGCAAACGCAGCCGCATCACGTTTCCGCTATCGTGGGGCGGCGACAAGCAGGCCGGGATCGATCTCGAGAAGCGCCTCGACGGCGGGATCATCGATCGCGTGACGGCGGGGGCGTCGATCTCACGCCGGGCCAACCTCGCCTTCGGCCAAGACGACGACCGGGCGCGGCTGTTCGTGCGCGGCGAGCACGAGTTCTCGCGCGCGCTGCGGCTGGGCGCCACCACCGGCTGGCAGCGCGCGTCGTTCGAGGGCGTCGCCGATCAATTCACGCAGGTCGGCGGCGATGTCGTCTTCGACACACGCGTGGATCCCATCCTGGCGCGGAACGCGGTCTACGGGCGGGCGTCGTGGGAACATCTGAGCTTTGGCGACGGTCCGCTCTCGACGCCGGCGCAGCCTGGAGGCTACACCGGCTACCAGGGCTCGGCCAACCGCAACACCTTGGAAGGGCGCGGCTATCTCGGCCTCGTCAAACAGGCCGTGCTCGAAGGGCGGGTGCTGCGTGAAGACTCGGATCGGCCGCTGCCGCCCTATCTGCAGCCGGAGCTCGGCGGGCTGACGACCCTGCGTGGATTTCGCACCGGCAGCTTCGTCGGCGACACCATGGTCGCGATGTCGGCGGAGGTCGTCGTGCCGCTGACCTCGCCGCTCAAGCTGGGGAAGTTCGGCGTCAGCGCCTTCATCGATCGCGGCACTGTCTACCACAAGGGCGAACGCTTCAGCGATCAGACGCTGGAGGAAGGCTACGGCGGCGGCGTCTGGTTCGCCGCGGCCTTCCTGCGCCTCAACGTTGCGGTCGCGCACGGACGCGGCGCCAGCACGCGCGTGCACGTCGGAGGGAACGTTACTTTTTAGAACTCAAAACTTAGAACTTAGAACTTGGAACTTGAGTTCTGAGTTCTGAGTTCTTACTTCTTCGGACCAATCCTGAGCTGGTCGATTACGCGGTGCACGCCTTCCACTTCCCTGGCCTGCTCCACGGCACGGGCGCGGCCGGCTGCGCTCATCACGGTGCCTTTGAGCGTGACGACGTGATCGTTGGTCTCGACGCTGATATCGCTGTCCTTCAGCAGATCCTCGCCGACGAACTTCGAGTGCACGCGGGTGGTGATCCAACTGTCGGTGATGACCTCGCCGGTCTTGCTCAGCCCTTCCTTCGTCTTGTCGGCGACGACCTCCGCGCCTTCCTTCGTCTTCTCAGCGCCTTCTTTGACGGTGCTCTTAATCCTGCCTGTCGTGCCCGTTGGCGCCGACTCATCGATCACCAGCTGGTTCTCGACGCGGGAGATTCCCTTGATCGTCGCCAGCTGCGAGGCCTTGCGCCGATCGGCTTCGGTTCGAACCGTGCCGGTCAGCGTCGCAACGCTGTTGGTGACCGAGACTTTGATGTCGTACTTCTTCAGTGTGGACGTGCTCAGCCGGTTTTCGATGCGCTCGTCGAGGTTGTGATCGGCCGACATGGCGGCCTGCGGGGTGGCGGCACCGGCCGGCGCCGGGATGGCAACCAACGCCGCGAGCACAAAGACGCTGCCTACTACTGCTCTCATGAGTCACTCCTTGCCGGCCCGGTCCGGCCGAACATGTTTCAGGCTCCATCGA
>DATASG010000367.1:0-8303 GCA_036269295.1 Vicinamibacterales bacterium
CGGGCAGGCGGTCAACGGCGGCGCCGAGCTGCACGCGCGCTACATCGCCGAGCACCTGGCCCGCCACGGACAGGTCGAGGTGCTGACCACCTGTGCGACCGACTACGTCACCTGGCGCAATGAGCTGGCGGCGGGAGTCGAGCAGGTGAACGGCGTGCAGGTGCGCCGCTTCAAGGTGAAGCACGAGCGCGATCCGCTCGTCTTCGGCAAGCGATCCGATCGCGTGTTCGAGCAGCGCCATTCGCTGGGCGACGAGCTCGACTGGCTGGACGCGGAGGGGCCGACCAGCCCGGCGCTGGTCGACCACATCTCCAAGCACGCCGCCGACTATGACTTCTGCCTGTTCTTCAGCTATCGCTACTACCACGCGTATTACGGCGCCCGCGCCGCCGGCGGGCGGGCGATTCTGGTGCCGACGGCGGAACGCGACCAAACCATCGGTCTGTCAATCTTCCGGCCGCTGTTCCGCAGTGTCCGCGCGATCATGTACAACTCGCCTGAAGAGCAGGCGATGATCCACGCGGTCTCGGGCAACGAGTTGGTCCCCGGCGTCGTCGTCGGGATCGGCTCGGATGTGCCGAACAACCCGCAGGCGGCGCGGTTTCGGCAGAAGTACAACATTCGCGGGCCGTTCGCGGTCTACGTCGGCCGTATCGATCAGAATAAGGGCTGCAAGGAGCTGTTCGAGTTCTTTCAGGCGTATCTGCAGGACCTCGCCGGCAAGCTGTCGCTGGTGCTGATCGGCAACACCCTGCTGCCGATCCCCGACCACAAGCGGATCCGACATCTGGGTTTCCTGAATGACGCCGACAAGTTCGACGCCATGGCCGCGGCCGAGGCGCTGATCATGCCCTCGTACTACGAGAGCCTGTCGATGGTGGCGCTCGAGGCCTGGGCGCTCGGCCGCCCGGTGCTCGTCAACGGCAGGTGCGATGTGTTGAAGGGCCAGTGCCTGCGGAGCAACGCCGGGTTGTTCTACGAAACCCTCGGCGAGTTCATCGGCACGCTCGAGGCGATCGAACAGAATCGTTGGCTCGCCGGATCGCTCGGCCGCAACGGCCGCCAGTATTTCCGCGATCACTACGACTGGCCGGTCGTCGAGCGCAAGTACCTCGAGATGTTCGAACGCCTGAAGAACGACGCCGCCGCGCCCGCCGCCGATACTCTCCCCGGCTGGTTCGACCGCCGCCGCCAGGATCTGCCGGCGGCGCAGGAGATCCTGGCGAAGCTGCCGACTGGACCGGCCGGGAGGCGCCGGTGATCCGGATCCACCAGGTGCTCGCGACGCTGGGTTACGGCGACGCCATCGGCCACGAAGTGCTCGGGATTCAACGCGTGCTGCGGGGCGCCGGCTACGAATCGGAGATTTTCGTCGAGACCGCTGACCACCGGTTGGAGCCCCAGACCCGCGACTACCGCGAGCTGGTCGACTTCAGTCATCGGGACAACCTGCTGCTGCACCACTTTTCGCTCGGGTCGAGGGCCTCCCGCACCGCCTACGCGCTGCCCGATCGGATGGCGCTGATTTACCACAACATCACGCCGCCGGAGTACTTCGTCGGCGTGCACCGGACGCTGGCCCGGCAAACGTTTCGGGGGCGACGCGAGCTGCAGGCTTACGCCGATCGCTGCGACCTGGCGATGGGCGACTCGGAGTTCAACCGTCAGGACCTCGAAGGGCTCGGGTTTCCGCGCACCGCCGTGCTGCCGGTCGTCCCCGATTTCTCGCATCTCGATCGCGATCCGAACTGGCTGCTGGCCCACGATTTCGACGACGAATGGACCAATGTGGTGTTCGTCGGCCGCGTGATCGCCAACAAGAAGATCGAGGATCTGATCCGCTGGTTCCACGCCTATCACACCATCTTCAACCCACGATCGCGACTGCTCCTGGTGGGTGCGCACAGCGGCTTCGAGCGCTACCTCTCGTCGCTGCATCAGCTCGTCGGCCGGCTCGGCGCTTCGGACGTGCACTTCCTCGGCCATGTATCCGACGAGGAGCTCGTCGCCTTCTACGAGACCGCCGATCTGTTTCTCTGCGCCAGCGAGCACGAGGGATTCTGCGTCCCAATCGTCGAGGCGTTCTACAAACAGGTCCCGGTGCTCGCCTTCGCGGCGACGGCGGTCCCGTCCACCATGGACGGCGCCGGCATCCTGTTCGAGGATCGCGATCCGATCCAGGTCGCGGCGCTGATCGACGCCATCATCTCGAACGCCACTCTCCAGGATCAGATCGTCGACGGCCAGCTGGCCGCGGTCGCCCGCCTCCAGTCCAAGGACTTCGCCGGCACGCTGCTCGGTTTCGTCGATCGGATCCTCTCGAGCCCGCGGGCGCCGGCGCCGCACGTCGCCTTCGATTTCTGGGGCCAGTTCGACGCCGCCCAGGAGCTCGAGGAGCTCCGCCTTTATCGCCCGGCCATTTATCAGGCTCTCCCTCCGGAGCCTGAGGGAATTGAGAATTAGGAAGTAGGAATTTGGAATTCATTGGCGCCAATTCACAATTCCAAATTCACAATTCAAAATTGCGATGATCATCAATCAATGGGTGCCGGCGGCACACACGGGTGATGCGATCGGCGACAGCGCCAGGCGCGTCCGCGGCCTGCTGCGCGAGATGGGGCACGAATCGGAGCTCTACGCGCTCACCGTCGACGACGATCTCCGTCACGACGTCCGGCCGTTCGGTGATCCGGCGGCGACCCGGGGCCAGCTGACCATCTTCCACTACGCCCTGCCGTCGCCGATGACCGAAGCCTTTGCCTCCCTGGGATCTGGCCGCGTGCTGCAGTACCACAACGTCACGCCGGCCTCCTACTTCGCCCCTTACGATCCGTCGCTGTTCAGGCTCGCCTCGCTTGGCCGGGACGAGCTGGCGACGCTCGCCGGACGCGTCGACCTCGCGCTCGGCGACTCGGAGTACAACCGCCAGGAGCTCGAGCGGCTCGGCTTCGATCGCACCGGCGTCTTCCCGATCGCGGTCGACACCGCTCGCGTCACCCAGCGGTCGCATCGGCCGGCGCTCGACGCTCTGCTCGACGACGGGCTCGTGAACTTTCTCTTCGTCGGCCGGATCGCGCCGAACAAGAAGATCGAGGACATCATCCGGCTGGCCGAGTTCTACAAGCGCTACGTCGACGCCTACTACCGCTTCATCTTCGTCGGCCGCTTCGACGTCGTGCCGCGGTATTATTCAATGATTCGCGCGCTGATGACCGAGTTCCGCTTCCTCGACGATCGATTTGTGTTCACCGGTCCGGTGTCCGACCAGGAGCTGGCGGTGTACTACCGTCATGCCGCGGTCTACATCTCGATGAGCGAGCACGAAGGCTTCTGCGTGCCGCTGGTCGAGGCGATGGCCGCCGACGTGCCGGTGCTCGCCTACGCGGCCGCCGCCGTCCCAGACACGCTCGGCGGCGCCGGCGTGCAGTTCGCGCCCAAGGACATCGAATTCGCCGCCGAGCTCCTCGGCCAGCTGGCCTTTGACGACGACTTCCGCGCCGGCGTCATCGCCGGGCAGCGCCGCCGGCTCGCCGATTTCGGCGACGCCCGCGTCACCCGCGAGCTCACCGCGCTGCTGCACACACTCTCGTGAAAATCGCCTTCGTCGTCCAGCGCTACGGCGCCGAAGTGCTCGGCGGATCCGAGCACCTGTGCCGCCTCGTCGCCGAACGCCTCGCCGGCAGCCACGACGTCGACGTCCTCACCAGCTGCGCGCAGGACTACGTCACCTGGAAGAACGACTATCCGGAGGGCAGCGACCGCGTCCGCGGCGTCACCGTGCGGCGGTTCGCCAGCGCCTTGACCCGCGACCTCGAGGCGTTCAACGCCTTCTCCGAGAAGATCTACGACCGCCCCCACAGCCGCGGCGACGAAATGGAGTGGCTGAAGCTTCAGGGCCCCTGGTGTCCCGGCCTGATCGAGTTCCTGCGCCGTAATCACCAGCAGTATGACGTCCTGATTTTCTTCACCTACTTGTACGCGCCGACCGTGCTCGGACTGGAGATCGCGCCGCAGCGCAGCATCCTGGTCCCCACCGCGCACGACGAGCCGGCGATCAGGCTCGACATCTTCAAGGACGTCTTCCGCAAGCCGGCCGCCTTGTGCTATCTGACCGAGAGCGAGCGCCGCTTCGTGGAAGTGCAGTTTCCCGACCGGCCGCTGCTCGAGGAGACCATCGGCGTCGGCATCGACCTCGCCCAGCAGCAGGTCTATCCCCGCATTCCCGCGCCGCCGCCCGACGACGAGCAGTCGCCGTCAACCGCCGGCGGCGATGCGAGCGAGCCCGATACCAGCTTCGAAGGCGGCGCCGCCACCCTCGACTTCCCTGAGCACCTGAGGGCCCGCGGCGCCGTCTTCCGCCGCCGCCATCGTCTCTACGGCCCGATGGTCTTGTACGGCGGCCGCATCGATCCCGGCAAGGGCTGCGAGGAGCTGATTCAGTACTTCACCGGCTACGTCAAGGACGGCGGCGACGCGACGCTCGTGCTGATGGGCTCGAAGCTGATGGCGCTGCCGGAAGAGCCCTACGTGCGCTTCGCCGGCCGGCTCTCGGACCGCGAGCGCCTGCAGGCGCTCGAAGCCGCTACCGTGGTCGTCTGCCCGTCCCCGTACGAGAGCCTGTCGCTGCTGGCGCTCGAAGGGCTGTCGGTCGGTACGCCGATCCTCGTCAACGCGCGCAGCGCCGTCCTGGTCGAGCACTGTGTCCGCAGCAACGGCGGCCTGTACTACGCGGATCGCGATGAGTTCGTGGAATCGCTGAAACTGCTGCTCCGCGACCAGAAGCTGCGGACGGCGATGGGCCGCAACGGCGTCGACTACGTCGGCCAGAACTACCGGTGGGATGTCGTGCTGAGCCGCTACGAGCGGCTCTTCGCGAAGATCAAGAACGCGCGCTAGACGTCACTTGTCGTCCAGCGTCGCCGGCGCGATCGAGCCGGCCACGCCGGCCGCCGACAGCGGCGCCTCAGGGGCCGCCACCACCGCCGGTTCGGCGCCGTTGCCGTTGCCGCTGCGCTTGCGCCGAGGCCGGATCTCGTAGCGCTTAATCATCTCGTTCAGCGTCGTCGGCTTGATGTGCAGCAGCTCGGCGGCGCGCTTCTGCACGCCGCCGGCGGCTTCCAGCGTCGACTCGATCAGGCGCTTTTCGAAATCGGTGATCACGTCCTTGAACGAGATTCCCTCCGGCGGCACCACGAACTGCGGCATCTGGAAGTTCGGCGCCTTGCGCACGTGGTCCGGAATCAGTTCGACGCCGATGGTGTTGCCCGGGCTGAGCACGACGGCGCGCTCGATCACGTTCTCGAGCTCGCGCACGTTGCCCGGCCAGTCGTACTCGGTCAGCAGGTCGAGCGCCTCCGGCGTCAGCTCGAGCGCGCCCTTCTTGTTTTCCTCGCCGTACTTCTCCAGGAAGTGATGGACCAGCAGCGGCACATCGTCCTTGCGATCGCGCAGCGGCGGCAGCTGGATCGAGATCACGTGCAGCCGGTAGAACAGGTCTTCCCGGAACTTCCCTTCTTCCATCATCTGGCGCAGGTCGACGTTGGTCGCGGCGATGATGCGCACGTCGACCTTGATCGTCTCCATGCCGCCCAGCCGCATGAAGTCGCGCTCCTGGATGACCCGCAGCAGCTTGGCCTGGGTTTCCAGCGGCACGTTGCCGATTTCATCGAAGAAAATGCTGCCCTTGTCGGCGAGATCGAACATCCCCTTCTTAGGGTAGACCGCACCGGTGAAGGCGCCCTTGACGTGGCCGAAGAGGGTCGACTCGAGCAGGTCCGGCGGTAGGTTGCCGGAGTTGACCGTGACGAACGAACGCTCCGACCGCGATGAGTTGGCGTGGATCGCGCGCGCCACCAGCTCCTTGCCGGTGCCGCTCTCGCCCTGGATCAGGATCGTCGAGCGGCTCGGCGCCGCCTGGATGATCAGGTCGAACACCTGCCGCATCCGCGGGCTGCGGCCGATGATGTTCGCGAACTTGTGGTACCGCTCCTGGATGTTCTGCCGCAGGTTCCGGTTCTCGTTGAGCAGGCGCCGCCGCTCCATCGCGTTGCGCACCACCACCAGCACTTCGTCGTTCTTGAACGGCTTGGTGATGTAGTCGAACGCCCCGGTCTTCATCGCCGCGATCGCGCTCTCGATCGACGCATAGGCGGTGATGATGATGACGTTGAGGTCTTCGTCGATCCGTTTCAGCTCGTCGAGCGTCGCGATGCCGTCGAGCCCCGGCATCATGATGTCGACGATCGCGGCGTCGAACGGCAGCGCCCTCGCCATCTCGAGGCCCTCGGCGCCCGAGGAGGCGACGCGCACGTCGTAGCCCTCCCGGGTCAGCAGCGTCTCGAGAATCTCGCGCATGATCTCTTCGTCGTCGACGACGAGGATGGTGCCGTTGCGTGAAGTGGCCATGATCAGTGTGCCCGCGCCGACCGCGCCGCCGCCGGCGCCAGCGGCAACGCCATCGTGAAGCGCGTCCCCTGCCCGACCGCGCTGTCGCACAGGATGGTTCCCTCGTGCTCGCGCACGATGCCGTAGGTAATCGAGAGGCCGAGCCCGGTGCCGCGGCCGATCGCCTTGGTGGTGAAGAATGGATCGTAGATGCGGGCGATCTGCTCCGAGGGGATGCCGGAACCGGTATCGGCGATCTCCGCGACCACCCGATCGGCCTCGAGCCGGGTCGTCACCGACAGCCAGCCGCCGCTCGGCATGGCGTCGCGGGCGTTGAGGAAGAGGTTGAGAAACACCTGCTGCAGTTGGTGCTCGATACCGTGCACCGGCACCATCACCGGCGCCAGCTCGCGACGCACCTTGATGCTGCCGACCTCGAACTGATGCTCGAGCAAGGCGAACACGTCCGTGATCACCGCGTTGAGATCGACCTCCACCCGCTCGTGAGACGTCGTACCCGGCCGCGACAGGTTCAGCAGGCCGTTGACGATCTTGGCGGCGCGGAACGTCTGGCGCTCGATCTTTTCGAGCAGCACGGTCTTGGGATCGGCGGGGTCGGCGCCTTCCAGCAGCATCTGCGTGAAGCTTGAGATCCCGGTGAGCGGGGTGTTCACCTCATGCGCGACGCCGGCCGCGAGCAGGCCGATCGACGCCATCTTCTCGGAAATCTGGAGCTGCTCTTCGAGTTGCACGCGGTCGGTGATGTCCTCGATGATCATCAACATCCCGACCACCGGGTCGTCGCCCGAGAAGTTCTGGAGCGGCACTTCGGTGGCGTTGACGAGCAGCCGCCCGGTGTTGCCGTCGCGCGACGACAGCGGCACCCGATAGAGGGTCGCGCCGTAGGGATGATCCTGGCGCGCCGCCCGCAGCGCCTCGACGAACGGGGCATCGAACAGGTCGCCGAGCCGGCAGCCGATCGCCGCCTCACGCGCCACGCCGTAGAATTCCTCGAGCGCACGGTTCCAGCGGACGATCTTCTCCTCGGCATCGAACACCACCAGACCGTTGTCCAGCGACTCGAGGATGTTGTCGTTGAACTCGCGCATCCGGCCGAGCTCCTCCGCCTTGAGGTGCAGCTGCCGGTAGAGGCGGCCGTTCTCGATCGCGGTCGCGACCTGGCCGGCGACCGCGGTCAGGAGCCCGAGGTCTTCGCTGTTGAACGGCTCGTCGGTTTCCTTGCGGCTGAGGGCCAGGACCGCGATCGTCCTGCCCTCGAACACGCAAGGCACGAAGTAGTAGATGCCGGCGTCTCGCCAGGCTTCGACTTCCTCGGCGAGGAAGCGCGCCGCGGCGATCGGATCGTCGAGCGCCACCGTGTGCCCGCCGTCGAGGCGCGACATCATCGACGACCGGCGCGGCAGCACCGGGACCGCCTGCGTGAAGCCGTAGTCGCCGATGGCGCTGAAGTCGCCGCGCTGGTCGTCGCCGGTCTCGCCGGGCTCGCCGGCCGCCAGCATCAGGGCCATCCGATCGACCACCAGGGTTTCGACGATGCGCGCCACCAGCCGCTGGCTCAGCCTGACGATGTCGAGGTCGCTGTTCAGGTCGCGCGCGAACGCAACCAGCGCCCGGCGATAGTCGTAGCGATCGCGGTAGAAGGCCCGGTCGAGCGCGTTGTGCATCGCGTCCCTCACCGGGCGGGCCAGCAGGACGATGACCAGGGTCGCCAGCGCGGCGATCACCCAGTTGTGGTCGTCGGCGTCGCTCACGAAGACGAAGGCGGTCAGCTTGCGCAGCCCGGCGTAGACCGCCACGCTCGCGGCCAGGAACGCGATGTACCCGAGCACGCGCTTGCCGATGACCTCGACGTCGCGCAGGCGGTAACGGACGATCGCGCACGCGAAGGTCAGCGGCAC
>DATASG010000368.1:0-2664 GCA_036269295.1 Vicinamibacterales bacterium
CTCCCTGGCACTGTTGCCGTTGCTGCGCTTCGACTTCAATCCGCTCGATCTCAAGAGTGCGAAGGTGGAATCGATGACCACGCTGCACGACATGGTGAGCGATCCCGACTGGACGCTCGACGCCATCAACGTGCTCGCCCCGTCGGTCGCCGACGCGGCGTCGCTCGCGCGCCGGCTGGGTAAGCTGCCGGAAGTCGCGCGCGTCGTCAGCCTCAACAGCTTCGTGCCCGAGTACCAGAGGAACAAGCTGATGCTCGTCGGCGATGCGCTGGATACCGTCGCGCCCGTCCTCGATGTCGAGCCGGCCGAGCCGCCGACGGACGCCGAGCTGAAGGAAACAATCAAGGCGACCGCGGCCTCGTTGCGCGAGGCGGCGGCACAGGCCCAGGACCCTGCCGCTGCCGGTTCGGCGCGCCGGCTGGCCGACGTGCTGGACCGTCTCGAGGCCGCCACGCCGGAAGTGCGCGCGGCCGCCGCCGCCGCCGTCGTGCCGCCGCTCAAGACCATGCTGGCGCAGGTTCGCGCGATGCTGCAGGCCGGTCCGGTGTCCCTCGAGAGCCTGCCGCGCGCGCTGGTCGATGACTGGACGACCACGGATGGCCGCGCCCGCCTGCTGGTGCTGCCGCACGACGGCCGGGACAATGCGGCGTTGCTGCGCTTCGTGCAGGCGGTCAAGGCGGTCGTGCCCGACGCAACCGGCTGGCCGATCTTCACCATCGCCTCGGGCGACAGCGTCATCGACGCGTTCCTGCAGGCCGGGGCGTACTCCTTCCTCACCATCGTGCTGCTGCTGGCCGTCGTGCTGCGCCGGGTGCGCGACGTGGTGCTGACGATGCTGCCGGTGATGCTGAGCGGGCTCTTGACCTTCGCCACCTGCGCGGCGCTCGACCTGCCGCTCAATTTCACCAACATCATCGCCCTGCCGCTGCTGTTCGGCATTGGCGTCGCCTTCAACATCTATTTCGTGCTGGCCTGGCGCGCCGGCGAGACGGCGATGCTGCAATCGAGCCTGATGCGCGCCGTCGTCTTCAGCGCCCTGGTGACCGCCACCGCCTTCGGCGCCCTCTGGCTCTCGAGCCATCCCGGCACCGCCAGCATGGGCCGCCTGCTGATGATCTCGCTTGGCTGGGAACTTCTGGTGACGCTCTTGTTCCGCCCGGCGCTGCTGGCTTTGCCTCCGGCACGCCGCTGCCAGGGCTCGACGCGATGAAATGGGCCGACTTAGGTTAAGAGTTCATCGCTGGGGGCGCGCCACTCCAGTGGCGCGTCTTGCTCTTCCGGACCGCGAGCGTCCCGCTCGCTCATGTCGGAGCGCGGACCTCCAGGTCCGCTCATGATCATGATGCGGACCTGGAGGTCCGCGCTCCGACGTGAGCGCCACTGAAGCGGCGTCCTTAATCTTTTCTGCACCGTGCGGGCGCTCGCGCCTCAGAAGGCGCCGCCGCCCGCCAGCGCGTCGGAACGCGCTAGAAGAAGACGTAGGAACGGACCACCACGTTCTTGCGGCAGCGGGCGTCGGCGGGCGCGGTCGGGTCGATACAGGCGGTGTGGAAGGACCAGCGCGAGACCGAGCCGTCGGTGACGGAGTCGTAGCACTTCAGCATCGAGACCTCGGTCGGCGTCTGCCGCGGGAACCAGTACCACTCATGGCTGGGCCGGTAAGTGAAGCGGGTGGTCTCGCCGACGCGGTCGTCATAGATCCGGTAGTTGTTGATGTAGGGCTGATCGGCGAAGGACGGCCAGGCGCACAGCACGAAGGGGAACTGCTCGACCGTCTCCATCGGCTTGGCGAGGTTGATCGACACGAAGCGCCGCGACATCTTCGCGTCGGCCTCCGCCTCGGTGTAGTGCTGCGGGCGTCCGAAGTTCCGCAGGTTCTTGGTCAAGAGCTCGCGGCAGCGCACGCGACCGGAATTGTCGTTCAGGTCGTTGTGCACGAGGTTGACGTAGCGGGCGTTCACGCCCGGGTTCTTCTTGTCCTGGTCTTCCGTGCGGTCGCCCGTGTAGTCCTTGTCGAAGACGTCGTGGTTGTAGACCAGCGCGTCGGTGGCACCCGGGAAGAATTCCAGCAGGAGCTTCTCGATCTCGGGGTAGAACACGCGCTCGACCTCCGCTGCATCGTAGAAGTTCGAGCACTTGGACTCGAGATGCGCCAGCGAGACGCCGAGCCGGTCCATGCATTCGGGACTGCTGGGCGAGAGGCCCGGGTAGTATTCGCCGATGCGCCGCGCATCGCGCAGCACCTGCGGGAAATAGAGGTTGCGCCGGCGGTTGTCCTCCTCATTCTTGCGCAGCATCGCCGCGGTCTCGGCGTGCGCCGGGTCCCGCCAGATGGCGTTGGAGGGAACGATGGAATAGGACGGCCGCTCCGACACGGTATACGCCAGCGGCAGCGCCACGCCGCCCGGCGGAGCCTTGAGGCTGTTCGATTCGCGGATGTACCTCATGCATTCGTCGTAGTCGCGGAAGGCGAGCCCCCACTTGGTCTTGATCGGACCGGAGACCGCCTTGTCGATCATGTCGATGACGCGCTGACCCTCGCCCCCGGCGATCTCGGCAATGGCGTCCTCGAGCGCCTTGGTGGTTCCGGCATCGCCGTCGCGGTCGAACGACATGTAGGACAGGCCGCCGTTGGCCGCGACGGGCGGCGGTTGGCCTTCCGTG
>DATASG010000369.1:0-3399 GCA_036269295.1 Vicinamibacterales bacterium
GGTCGGTCTACGCCAAGGTGATCGACAATTGGCTCGGCGGCGATTCGGTCGGCGTCCTCGGCGGCAACTTCAAGAAGAGCGGAATCGACTTCGTCTGAGATCCGTCAGGGCCTGCCGCGCGGCGAGCAGATCGTCGTGCGCTCGCTCCCATGTCTCGCGCGCGGTCCGCTCCGCGGTCTGCACGCGCTCGAGATGCGCTTCGGCGTCCTTGACCGCCGCTTGATGTTTCAGCTGCTCGGCCGCCGCTCGCGCGGCCTCCTTTTCGGCAACTCTTGCCGCGGCTTTCGCCGCCGCTGTCGCCTGCCGTTCGGCGTTCGTCGTTCGTGGTCCAGCCTGCGTTTCGGCGTTCGGTGTCCCTCGTGCGACGCTCGCCGGCGCCAGTTCCAGCTTCCGCGGCTTCAGTTCTGACTTCTTCAAGTCCCCGAGCCCCGCGAGGGCTTCGAATCCTGCCGGTTGGAGCGCATCGGTCAGCCGTCCCGGCTGGCCTGGCGCGCTGGTGGCGAGCGAGAGCGACTCAAAGGTGCGGGCCAGCGGCTCGGCGCCCGGCTTCGCGCCGGAGGCCGAGGCGAGCCGCTCCGCCTCGGCGACCGCCTCGCCGATCGCGCGTCGGTGCGTCTCGCTCGCCGCGCGAACGTCGGCAGCGCGTCCCTCCAGCGCCGCAATCTGCGCCGAGCGCAACTTCTCGCCGCTCTTCATCAGCCGGTCGTAGGTCGCGCGGGCGCGCCAGTAGACCTGGTTCACGGCCCACGGAACGACGGTCGGCTTCGCCAACGCCTTGACCAGTTTGGCGTCGTCTTTCGAGAGGGTTTTTGCCAGCGCGTTTCGCGCCGGGGTGAACTCGGCCAGCGGCAGCCGATAGAGCTCGTCGATCTTCGCGTCGAGCGCCGACACGCGCGTGCTCAGGGATGGGAAATCGTGCCGGTGTAGCTGGCGGTTTGCGTCAAGTTGCCAGGATCGTAGACGATGATGCAGTAGTTGCCGGACACGATTTGAGCTGATATCGCCGTGGTGTTGGCTGGGGCGAAATTGACCTGGAGTTGGTTGCCGGTGCAGGTCCCGTCGCCCGCGGCCTGCACCCACTGCATGCCCAGATAGGGAACAGACGCCGGTGTCAGCGTCAGCAGCTTCACTTGAATCTCGCCCGTCTGGGACACCGAGAACGGATGTTGGCGCGCCTGCCCCGGCGCGATCGTGCCGCTGATCGGCGTCATCGTGTTCTGTGACGGATCGGTGATGCCGCCGCAGCTGATGCTGACGGCGCCGGCAATGGCGAGCACGACGGCCCCCGACACTCTCAAGCGCATGACCTCGATTCTACACGGATGTCGAGTCCCGCAACATCCACCCGCCAGGAAATGCCGCGCCGACGTGCTTCTTATGGATGGCTTACGTCAGACACCCTCAGCCTATAATTCTCAGCTATGAGACGTGCGCTCGCAGTCGCGCTGCTCGTCGTCAGCGCCTCGTCCCGCCCGGAGCTGGTTGAACAGTCCGATCCGGGCTGGCGCCAGCCGTTCGAGCCGATCCGGATCGTCGGCAACGTCTACTACGTGGGCACGCGCGGCCTCTCATCGTTTCTCATCGTCACGCCTGGCGGAGGCATCATCATCGACAGCGGCGAGGCGGAAAGCGTGCCGTTCATCCGCGCGAACATCGAGCGGCTTGGCTTCCGCCTCTCGGACGTGAAGATCCTGCTGACCGGGCACGCCCATTTCGATCACGTCGGCGGCCACGCCGATCTCAAGCGGCTGACCGGCGCTCAGGTGATGGTGATGGACGGCGATCGGCAGGCCCTCGAATCGGGCGTCGATCGCTCCGCGCTCGGCGGCTCCGGTTGGAAGCCGGTCGCGATCGATCGGGTGCTCAAGGACGGCGACACCGTGACGCTGGGCGGCTACACGCTGACCGCGCACCTCACGCCGGGCCACACGCAAGGCTGCACGACCTGGACGATGGAGACGACGCAGGACGGCCGAAAGTATCAGATCGCGTTCACCGGCAGCGTGACGATCAACGACGGCGTGCACCTGGTCGACAACACGCGCGTTCCCGCAATCGCCGAACACTACGCCCAGGCGTTCCGCGTGCTGCACGGGCTGAAGGCGGACGTCTTCGTGGCGCAGCACGGCAGCGTATTTCAGCTCGAGGACAAGGCGCGCCGCGCCGCTCTCGACCCGCGTGTCAATCCCTTCGTGGATCCCGAAGGCTACCAGCGCTTCGTGACGCAGTCCGAGTTAACCTATTTGAAACAGCTCGCCGCCGACCGGAAGCGCTAAAATAAGCGTCATCCCCATGACGACCGCAACCGCGACAGCTTCGCCGCCCGTACTCCTGTCTTTCCGCGACGTGCTCGGCATCACCGTGATGCGCCGCGTGTTCTACGCGCAAGTCATCAGCCTGTTCGGCGACTTTCTCGCGCTGTTTGCGGTCATTGCCGTGGTGTCGTTCAGGATGCACGGCACCGCGGCCCAGCTGACGGGCGTGCAGATCTCCTACATGCTGCCGATCGTGTTCGTCGGCCCGGTGGCCGGCGTGTTCGTCGATCGCTGGCCGCTGAAGCCGACGTTGATCGCCAGCGATTTGATCCGCGCCGGCCTGGCGCTGCTGCTGATTCCGGCGAGCTCGGTGTGGGAGGTCTATGGCGTGCTCGCGGCGCTCAGCTGCGTGTCGGCCTTCTTCGGCCCGGCACAGACGGTCACGATTCGATCGCATGTGCCGATTACCGGCCTGATGTCGGCCAACGCGCTGATGCAGATCGCGTTCATGGGCAGCCGCATCGTCGGCCCGGCGGCGGCAGGCGCGATCGTATCGTCGTTCACGCCGCAGGCCTGCTACTGGCTCGACGTGGCGAGCTTCCTGGCGTCGGCGAGCCTGATTGCGACGGTCGTGATCGTCCGTCCGGCGTCGCTGGCGGCGCCGTCCGCTTCGTCCAGCAACCGGATTCACGCGATCTGGACCGACATGAAGGCCGGCTGGTCCTTCATCGTCCACCATGCGGCGATCCTGTTCTTCGTCATCGCGATGGCGGCCGGGCTGTTCACGATCGGCTGCTTCGGGCCGTTGATCTCGCTCTACGTGCGCGACACCCTGCACGCCAGCGCCGGGCTCTTCGGCTACGTCAGCGGCATGGTCGGGGTCGGGCTCCTGTTCGGCACGCAAGTCATCCGGCAGGTGGCGAAGAGATTCTCCGATACCTCGTTGGTGCTGTGGGGGCTGGCCGGGATCGGTGCCGGCGTGTTGCTGCTGGGCGCGGTGCCACACATCGCGGCGACGCTGGCGGCGACGTTTACGATCGGGTTTTCGTTTGCGGCGATCATGGTGCCGGCGCAGACGTTGATTCAGCGCGAGACCCCGCCCGACATGCTCGGCCGCGTCGGCAGCACCAACGCGTCCGTGATC
>DATASG010000370.1:0-3338 GCA_036269295.1 Vicinamibacterales bacterium
CCTCGGCCCTTCGCAAAAACCGCGAGAAATTCACTGCGACTTAGACAAGCCGCGGCGCGCTGTCGGGATCCGCGGTGTAATAGCTCCACAGTTCACACGGGGCTGACTCGGCCGTGCGGACGAAATCGCCCAAAGTCCGGCAGATCGCAACGGCACGGCGGTTGCGCGTGGCAGGCGCACACACCCGGGAGGCACCATGGACACCGGCAACGCGCGGAACCTGACATCCCACCGTGCGACTCGAAGCGTGTGGGACAAACGTGGCTGGAGGGGCGTGACCATCGAGGAACGCGTCGGGCCGTGGGTGGTCTCGCTGGCCGGCGCGAGCCTGCTCGTGGCCGGCGTCCGGCGCCGCTCGTGGGGCGGCATCCATTTGATTCTGGGCGGCATGGGGTTGCTCGGTTGCGCGGCCACGGGGCTCTGCAACCCGCGGCACGCCGCCATCCGCTGGCGCCACATGGTCCAGCCGTCCTGGGATCGCGTCTCGGTCGAGTCGATGGACTCGTTCCCGGCCCGCGACCCGCCACCGTCGTCGGCGATGGCGATTAACGCGGCGCTGATGTGCGATCTGTGATCGCCGCCTGAAGGTAGACGAAGTCGATGCCGCTGCGCAGATAGTTCTCGACGCGATCCAGCACCGTAGCACCGGCGAACCACGGCGGCCCGTTCAAGCGCACGTGGTCCTCGATCATGGCTGAGAGGAACACGAAGCCGTCGGCGACCGCCCGATCGCGGACGGCCTCCAGCAGGTGGTTCTCGAGGTCGGCCGCGTTGCGCACGTTCGGCTGCGTCGCCAGGGCCTGCAGGAAGAACGTATTGTTGTCGCCGTAGTGTGGATCGGCGCTGACCCCCTCCTCGTCGTGGTTCTCGAGGGCGCTGCCGAGCGCGTAGCCGACAATGCGGCCCGACACGCGATCGCGTAAAGCGATCCCGATCGCGCGCGGGTTCGCCATCGTCGCTTCCAGCGTCTCCAGCGGGAACTGCACCAGCGGACGGCGGCCGGCGCGCAGGACGTCGGCCGGGTAGGTGCCGGCGCCGTAGCGATCCTGCTCGACGGCCAGGATCTGCTGTTTGTAGATCTCGAATTCCGCGGGCGAGAGCGTCAGCGTGTCGATGGTGTCGAGCGGGATGTCCAGCATGCCGGGGCGGATCTTCGGCGGCGTCGCGCCTTCGGCGCTCTGGCGGGCCAGGGCCGCCGCCTCGTTCGCCGCGCCGCCGGCGAAATCCTCGATCGCCGCACGCAGAATCGACAGGGCATCGTCGATCGCGGCCGGCGTGGTGTCGTAGCGCGGGTAGAAGCGCACCGTCCGCTCTCCGGCCGCGAGCAGAATGAGGCCGCGCCGGAACGCGCGATCGAGCAGCGCGTCGCGCAGATCGGCACGAACGACGTCGAACGCGAGCATGACGCCGGCGCCGCGGACGCTTTTCACGATCTCCGGGAACTCACGCGCCAGCGCCTCGAGTCCGTGCTTCGCGAGGTCGCCGGTACGCCGGACCTGCTCCAGATCCAGGTGGTCGAGCTGCGCCAGCAGCCGGACCATGCCGACCGAGTCGCCTTCCCAGGTGGTGTTGAACTTCTTTTCCTCCTGGAAGAACGTCGCCAGCGCCTCGCTGACAAAGAGGATCCCGTTCTGCGCCTTCTTGGCCCAGGTCACGACATCGGGCGGACACGGCAGGTCGAACAGCTGATGCGCCCACAGGCGGCCGGTCATGCCCCACCCGGTCTGCACCTCGTCGAACACGAGCGGCACGTCGTAAATGCGCGTCAGCAGCCGCAGCTTGCGCATGAAGAGCGCGCTCGTCATGCGCACGCCCCCTTCACCTTGAATCGGCTCGACCAGCACCGCCGCCACCCGCCGCGAGCGACGGACGACATCGGGGCTCAGGTTCGAGCGTTGCGCGGCTACGAAAGCGTTGACATCACCTCCGGGCTGAGCCAGGAACTGGTCCACGGCGTCGATCTCACGCCGGTAGGTGTCCTTGTTCTTCTCCGCGCCCGGCAGGCGGCCGGAGACCAGCAGATCCCAGAGCTGCTTCAAGCTGCGCTCCTCGCGCCTGGCCGTTTCCTTCGGCGCGCGCGCGACATCGACTGGAAAGGGAATGTGCGGCCAGTCGAAAGTGGGAAAGCCAAGACGCGCCTTCTTGCGGTGGGTGACGGCGAGCGCGCCGAGCGTGCGGCCGTGAAACGCGCCGTCGAACGAGACGATGAACCCTCCGTCACCGTCCGGCGCGGTCATCACCCGGTTCATGAGCACGGCTTTGATCGCGTTCTCGACCGCCTCCGCTCCGGTGTTGACGACGAAATGCCGGGGCGTTCCGGCGGGCGCAACTCGATCCAGCGCCGCCTTCAGACGCAGCGACAGCACGGTCTGGTATTCGGAGTGCGCATAGCGGTCGGTGACGAACGGCAACGAGTCGAGGATGGCGCGGACGACGGCGGGATCGTTTTCGCCGAAGGCGTGCGTGGCGATGAGCGCGCCCATGTCGAGGAAGCGGTAGGGCTCGCCGGCGTCGGTGCGATCGACGATGGCGAGATACGGCCCGACCGACTCGGCTGGATCAAAGGCGACGGGCAGCGAGTAGAAGAGGCTGTTCGATGCCGCTTCGAGGGCGCGGTTCGACAGCGGGAAGAGCGCGGCGACCAGGCTCTCGAGCGTTTCTTCGCCGTCTCGGAGCCGCTCGGGTACGTGGGCGCGGATCTCGCCGCCGCGGTACTTCGCGTTCAGCTGGACGACGCGGTCGAGAAAGGCCGCGGCGCGATCGAGACCGGTGGCGATAGTATCCATCTCCCCTCCCATCGTAGCCGCCAAGCGGTAGTAAAGTCTGCCGAGGAGATCAGCCATGACCCCTTTGAATCGACGCCGGTTCCTGAGGACGGCCGGCGGCGGTGCGCTCGCCGCCGTATCGTGGCGCGCGAGCTTGGTGGCGAGGCAATCGCCGGGCACGTCCGAGATCGTCGTCGTGGGCGCCGGGGCCTTCGGCGGGTGGACCGCGCTCTACCTGCGGGAAATGGGTCACACCGTCACGCTGATTGATCAGTACGGCCCAGGCAACGCGCGGGCGACGTCGGGCGGTGAGTCGCGCCAGATTCGCGCTGTGTACGGAGAGCGCGAGATCTACACGAAGTGGGTGCTGCAGGCGTTCGACCGCTGGCAGGCGCGCGAGGCGGAATGGGGAAAGAAGCTGTTCTTCCGCACCGGCCAGCTGTCGCTGGCGACCGAATGGACCAAAGAGCTGACGGAGACGCGGAAGGTGTTCGATCGCCTCGGGGTCACGTACGACGTCGTCAAGCCCGACGATCTGCGACGCCTGTACCCCCAGATGAACATGCGCGACAT
>DATASG010000371.1:0-3755 GCA_036269295.1 Vicinamibacterales bacterium
CTGCTCAAGGCCGGCCTGTCAGAGGCGCTGCTGCACCGGATCCTGGTCGACAACCCGCGCCGGTTCCTGGCCTTCGTGCCGGTTTAGAGACGACGTTGATCGTCGTTCTTTCAAACGCCGTACACCCTTCGTAGCCAATCCCAGAAATGCTGTGCCGCATCGCTGCGCGCGACGGCGCCGCGCGCCAGCAGCCTGGCCGTATCGAGATCGCCAGCCAGGCACAGGGAGTACACTTGGAGCGGCCGGACCGTTTCCGACTGCAGACCGCGTCGCTCTGCCTCACCGAAATACGCTGCAGCCCGCAGGTAGTCGCGCGCGACCAGGGCGCGCAAAGCGCTGGCGTAGTCGGTCGAGCTCGAGCGCTCCGTGCTCGTCTCGGCGATGCGTTCCTTGACGTCATCGCTGCCGAGGAGCCACAACGGCAGCGTCCGCAACGACGTGCCGACCAATAGAGCGTGGAGATCCTCGATCTGCGCCAGCGGTTTGCCGCCCTCCCACAGCACCCTGTTGATGATGCGTTGCTCGTCGAAACGCCGAAGCGACGCCGCGATCAGCCCCGGCGGCCAGAGGCGCTTGACGAAATCCGAGCTCGCGAAGGCATCGCGCGCCCGGACGGGATCGAGCGCGCGCCGATACATCTCGACGACAGCGGGATCGGCCGGGTAGTGGGGATCGGAGAGCGAGGGCCGTCCGGAAACGGGCCGCAGACGCTGCGGGAAGTCGTCGGTCAGGGGCGGGGCATCTCCCGTCAGCTGCCGCAGAAAACGAGCGTCGCCGATGAAGGTCGCGCCGATCTGTTCCGGCTCCTCCAGACCGATCTCTCGCAGCCGGGAGGCGCGCGCCGGCGCCGACCATGCTTCGGCGAACGACGCCGCCGACACAGGGCCCGTCGCATGTCGCGTGCCGGCGAGCATGAAGTCGAAAGGGGTCGCGTTCCAGAGCGAGCAGTCATCGAAGACGTCGCAGAAGGCGCGGACGATCGTGTTCACATCGGTCCCGGGATCCGGCCGGGCGACGGGGACCCAGTAGGTCGTGATCCCACCCTCAGCCAACCGGTCGTAGATCAGCTGAAAATACTCGCGGCTGTAGATGTTGGCCGCTCCGGGCGTGCGCGGGGGCGGCGGTTCTCCCGTGATCAGGTCGTAGCGATCGAGCGATGTCTGGAGAAAGACGCGGCCGTCGTCGATGTGCAGGCGCGCTCGGGGGTCGTGCAGCGGGTGGCTCCGCGGAGAATAGATGATGTCGCTCATCGACACGATGTCGCGGGAGAGCTCGACGATGTCGACCCGCTCGAGCGCGGGCAGGTCGAGCACGGCGCCGGCGGTGACCCCGGCGCCATAGCAGATGACGAGCGCCCGTCTCAGCGGCGCCTGGTGCAACAGCGCCGGCCAGTAGGCGAAGTACCGCATGTAGCGCAGCGCCGGCACCGCAGTGCCGGTCATGGAGAAGCCGTTGGTGACCAGGCGGCTGTACACCGGCTGGCCCAGCCACAGCTGTTGCATCAGAAGGATCGTCTCGGACGGACCCTCCCGGGTGGCGATGACGACGGACCCGTCGCCCGAGTATGGCTGAGCGACCCGCGCGAAGTACTTCCCGGCCATCAGCCCGAACGGAAACGCACCGAGCGACAGCAGCAGGGCGGTGGCCCCGAGCACGAACGCCGGCGATCGAGCGGCGGCCGCCGTGCGCGATCCGTTCGCGCGCAGGGCCAGCGACCCGGCGATCGCGTAGAGCACACCGGCGGCGAACAGTGCCCGCTCCATGCCAAGCATCGGCAGCAGGACGAACGCGGCGGCGGGCGCGCCGCACATCGCGCCAATCGTGTTGGCAAGCGTGAGCTGCGATGCGGCGCGGACATCGTGGCGATCGCCGGTCCGGGCCCAGGATTCGCGGAGCGCCTGGCCGAGCGCGGTGAAAAGCACTCCCGAGAGGAACGAGGTCGGAAGCGTCAGCGCGCACGCCAGCCACGCCACGCGATACCACTCGGCGATCTGAGTACCGTGCGTCAGCCACTGGAACGTCAGGTAGGAAAGGATCGTCGAACAGCCGGCCAGGAGAGCAATGGGGGCGGAGGTGGCGCCGCCGCGCTGGATCCATCGCGAGGCCGCGAGGCCGCCCAGGCCGATGCCGGCGAGCACCACCGCCAGCATCACGCTCATCGTCAACGTCGTGGTCAGGACGTACATCGAGAGGAAGCGGAACCAGACGACCTCGAGCGCGAGGAGCGTGCCGCCGGCGAGAGCGGAGCAGGCGAGCAGCGCCGCCCGTGGCGGCGCGTCGCTCCGCGCCTCAGCCGCGGGCGGTGGAACCGGGGAGACGCGGTCCGACAATCGGAGGGCGATGGCGGCGGCGCACAGATTCAGCAGCGCGGCGACGTAGGCGCTGCCCACCACGCCGACGCGCTCGACCAGCACGAGCTCGGCGGCCATGGCGCCGCACACCGCGCCGAGCGTATTCCAGCCGTACAGCCGTCCCAGCACAGATCCAAATGTGCCTGCCCCGGCCGAGCCCGATCCGACGAGCACCGGCAGGGTCGCGCCCATGGCGGTGGTCGGGATCATCAGCGCGGCAGACGAGGCAACGAGGCGGGTCAGGTGGCCGGTTTGTGGCGGCAGGTGCGGCAGGGCATACGTCAAGGCGAGGCCGGCGGCGGCGACGACGACCTCGAGGGCGGCATACGCGCGGAGCAGGTTGCCCAGGCGGCGCCGCTGCCACCCGACGAGCGCCGTGCCCAGCGCGAGGCCACCCATGAAGCTCGCGAGCACGATGCTCGTGACGTCCACGCTCTCGCCGAAGACCAGTCCGAAGCGATGGAACCAGACGACCTCGAAGATCAGCCCGGCGGCGCCCGAGACGAAGAAGGCGGCCGATATCGCGCGCGTCGGCGTCATCCGCCGCCGATGTTACTCCGTTGCCTCACTTGATGAACGTGCCGTGGCGCAGATCGCTCATCGCCTGCTGGAGCTCGTCCTCGGTGTTCATCACAATCGGGCCGTACCACGCGACCGGTTCCTCGAGCGGTTTGCCCGAGACGAGAAGAAACCGGATGCCCTGGTCGCCCGCCTGGACGACGACCTCGTCACCGTTGTCGAACAGCACCAGAGAGCGGTTGCCGGTATCGCGATCGCGCGCGACGCGGTCGCTGCCGTCGGTGGCTTCGGTCAGAACGCCACGGGGATCCGAGGCGTCGCGGAAGTTGCCCGATCCGGCGAAGACGTAGGCGAACGCGTGGCGGGTGGTGTCGACCTTGAGACGCTTGCGCTTGCCGGGCGGGACCGAGACGTCGAGGTACTGCGGATCGGCCGCGACTCCCTCGACCGGTCCCTGCTTGCCCCAGAAGTCGCCCACGATCACCCGCACGCGGGTCCCGTCATCGTCGACCACTTCCGGGATGTCGGCGGCGGCGATGTCCTGGTAGCGCGGCGCCGTCATCTTCAGCGACGCCGGGAGATTGGCCCACAACTGGAACCCATGCATGCGGCCCTGGGCATCGCCCTGCGGCATTTCCTGGTGCATGATACCGCTGCCGGCGGTCATCCACTGGACGTCGCCGGCGCCCAGGTTGCCGCGATTGCCGAGGCTGTCCCCATGCTCGACGTTGCCGGCGAGGACGTAGGTGATGGTCTCGATTCCGCGGTGCGGATGCCACGGAAAGCCGGCGCGATAGTCGTCGGGGTTGTCGTTGCGGAAGTCGTCGAGCAGGAGGAACGGGTCGAAATCGGTGGTGTTGCCGAAACCGAAGGCGCGGCGTAGCC
>DATASG010000372.1:0-4714 GCA_036269295.1 Vicinamibacterales bacterium
CGAGCAGGGTGCGGCTGAAATACAGCTCGCAGAGCTCGGACACGGTAAGGCCGGCGGACAGGCCCTTGAGCGCCTGACCGTTCACCCGCCACCGCGTCCTGCCATCGTCGTGCGTCTAGTCGTCGAAAAGCGGGAAACCGGACTCCTCGAGCGCCTGCAGGTCGCGGCGGATGGTCTGCGTCGTGACGCTGCACAGCGACGCGAGCTCGTCAATCGTGACGCCTGCTCCACGCGAACGCTCGATCTCGCGCAGGATCGTCCACTGACGGATCACTTCGGCGTTGCGTGGCACCTGGACAGGATACCGGATATTGCAGGAGGGGAGGATTGCAGGAAAGGAGGATTGCAATCCTGCAATTTCTGCAATGTCTGCGATCGTCTCAGTCGAGCGAGATGCGCCTGAGCAGATCGAAATCAGACAGCATCTTGCCGGCGCCCAACACCACCGACGACAGCGGATCTTCGGCGAGCTGCACCGGAAGGCCGGTCTCCTCGCGCAGGCGCTTGTCGAAGTTCCTCAGCATCGCGCCGCCGCCGGTGAGGATGATGCCGCGGTCGAAGATATCGGCCGACAGCTCCGGCGGAATGCGCTCGAGCGCGTCGTGCACCGCCTGGACGATCGCGCGCACCGGTTCGGCAAGCGCTCTCCGGATCTCGTCGTCGTTCCTCGTCACGGTGACGGGGCGTCCTTCCATCACGTGCCGCCCCTTCACTTCCATCGTCAGCGGGCGCTCGAGCGGAAAGGCCGACCCGATCTCGATCTTGATCTGCTCGGAGGTGCGCTCGCCGATGAGCAGGTTGTGCGCCTTGCGCGCGTGCAGGATGATCGCCTCGTCGAGCGCGTTGCCGGCCACGCGCACCGACTTGCCGTAGACGACGCCGGCCAGCGAGATGACCGCGATGTCGGTGGTGCCGCCGCCGATGTCGACCACCATGTTGCCGGACGCCTCGGTGATCGGCATGCCGGCGCCGATTGCCGCCGCCATCGCCTCCTCGATCAGGTGCACTTCGCTCGCCTTGGCGCGCATCGCGCTGTCGCGGACGGCGCGCCGCTCGACCTGTGTGATCTCGGTAGGCACGCCGATCACGACCCGCGGCCGCAGCAGCCCGCTGCGCTTGTGGGCCTTTCTGATGAAGTGCGTCAGCATCTTCTCGGCCGCCTCGAAGTCGGCGATGACGCCGTCCTTCATCGGCTTGATGGCCGTGATGTTGCCCGGCGTGCGGCCGAGCATCTCCTTGGCCTCGTTGCCGACTGCCTCGATCTTGCCGTTGATTTTGTTGATCGCGACGATCGACGGCTCCGAGACGACGATGCCGCGCCCGCGGGCAAAGATGCACGTGTTGGCGGTCCCAAGGTCGATGGCCAGATCGTGGGAGAAACGAGACAGGAACGAGGCGAACATGATCGGTCAACGAGGCAAGGGCGATGCCGCATCCACCATCGACGATTCCGTCGGAAACGGCGGAAAATCTGTAATTCGAGGGCTCAACTCGACGTTATTCAAATTACAGAATTCGCCGCCGCTGACATAATTGTGTGCGGGTGGCGAGGACAGGCCACTGGCACCTCGAGCGCGGCCGGATCCGCGTCAAGTTTACGACCGTAGGATACAGTCATAAATATGCGAATCAACGGGGCGGCGGCAGCGCTGGCCGCGACGCTGGTGGGAGCCGCCTGCAATCGGGCTCCGGCGGGGCCGCCAGGGGGTCCGGCGATGCCGCCGACGCCGGTCGTCATCGCGCCGGCGCGGGCGACGCCAATCGAGGACGCGAGCGAGTACGTCGCGTCGATGAAGTCGCTGCGCTCGACGACGGTTCAGTCACAGATTGACGGCCAGATCACCAGGATCCTCGTCGTCGCCGGCGACCGCGTGCGCCAGGGGGCGACCCTGATGGAGATCGACGCGCGGCGGCAACAGGCTGCGGTCACCAGCCAGCAGGCCGAGCTCGCGGCGGCGGAAGCCGCCGTCACCTACGCGCGGCAGCAGCAACAGCGGAACAACGAGCTCTACGCCGCCGGGGCGATCAGCAAGGCGCAGCTCGAACAGACCGAGACCGCGCAGCGCACCGCCGATGCCAACTTGAAGGCGCTTCAGGCGCAGGTCCAGCAGCAGGAAGTACAGCTGCGCTTCTTCAGCGTCACCGCGCCCACCGCCGGCGTCGTCGGCGACGTGCCGGTGCGCGTCGGCAGCCAGGTCACGCCGCAGACCCTGCTGACGACCATCGATCAGAACGACACGCTCGAGGTCAACGTCTCGGTGCCGATCGAGCGCGCGCCGGCGCTCAAGGTCGGCCTGCCGTTGCAGGTGTGGAGCGGCGACGGCGGGGAGCGAGTCGCAACGACGAGCGTCAGCTTCGTTTCGCCGCACGCCGATGAGCAGACGCAGTCGCTTCTGGTCAAGGGTATGGTCAAGAATGCCGACGGCGCCCTGCGGCCGGCACAGTACGTCCGCGCGCGCATCGTCTGGAAGACCGCCGACGGTCTGGCGGTGCCGGTGACCGCGGTGCTCCGCATCAACGGGCAGTTCTTCGCGTTCGTCGCCGAGCCGGGCGCCGGCGGCGCGCTGATCGCGAAACAACGCGCCATCAAGGTCGGCCCGATCGCCGGCGACAACTACCCGGTGCTCGAGGGCATCAAGCCCGGCGAGCGCATTGTCGTGTCGGGCGCGCAAAAGCTGGCCGATGGCGCGCCGATCCAGGACACCCCGGCAGCTGCCAGCTCTCAGCCGTCAGCTCCCGGCTCGAAACCCTGACTCTAGCCGCCAGCCCCGAGCTCCTTGTGTTTGTAGACACCTTCATCCGTCGCCCAATCCTGGCGAGCGTCTGTTCGCTGGTGATCATCCTCGCTGGGGCGATCGCCATTCCGACGCTGCCGATCGCACAGTTCCCGGAGCTGGCACCGCCGCAGGTCGCGGTGACGGCGTTCTACAACGGCGCCAACGCGGAGACCGTCGAGACCGCGGTGACCAACCCGATCGAGCAGGCAATCAACGGCATCGAGGGCATGCAGTACATCACCTCGACCAGCGGCAACGACGGCACCAGCGCGGTGACCGTCACCTTCGACATCACCCGTAGCCTCGACATTGCCGCCGTCGACGTGCAGAACCGGCTGTCGCAGGCGGAAGGACGCCTCCCGAACGAAGTCAAGCAGGTGGGCATCTCGGTCCAGAAGGTGTCGACCAATTTCGTGCTCGCGGCCGCGGCGTTCACGGAAAAGAACGAGTACGACACGCTGTTCATCAGCAATTACGTGGATCGCTTCGTCCGCGACGAGATCAAGCGGGTGCCCGGCGTCGGCGACGTGATCGTCTTCGGCATCGGCCGCTACGCGATGCGGCTGTGGCTCGATCCCGACAGGCTCGCCGGCCGGAATCTCACTGCCGACGAGGTGGTGGCGGCGCTGCGCGAGCAGAACGTCCAGGTGGCGGCGGGCCAGGTCGGATCGGCCCCGTCCCGTCCGGGACAGACGTTTCAGATCAGCGTCCGCTCGTCGGGTCGGCTGAGCGAGCCGTCGGAGTTCGAAAACATCATCCTCAAGCGGTCGGCGGACGGGGCGCTGGTCCGGGTCAAGGACATCGGCCGCGTCGAGCTCGGCGCCGAGAGTTATTCCACCGCCGCGCGCTATCAGGGCCGCGATGCGGTCGGCTTTGGCGTCCTGCAGCTGCCGACCGCGAACGCGCTGCAGGTTTACCGTGACGTCAGCGCTGAGATCCAGCGCTTGTCGGCGCGCTTCCCGCCCGGGCTCAAGATCGAGATTGCCTTCGACACCACCACCGTGGTCGCCGAGTCGATTCGAGAGGTGGTGACGACGCTGCTCGAGGCGATCGGGCTGGTGGTGCTCGTCATGTTCCTGTTCCTCCAGGGCTGGCGGACGACGCTGATCCCCGCGATCACGATCCCGGTGTCGCTCGTCGGCACCTTCGCGTTCGTCAAGCTGCTCGGCTTCTCGATCAACACCTTGACGCTGTTCGGCATCACGCTCGCCACCGGTCTGGTGGTCGACGATGCGATCGTGGTGATCGAGAACATCGAGCGCCACATTCACGAGCACCATCGGCCGGCGCAGGACGCCGCGTCGGAGGCGATGAGCGAGGTGACCAGCGCGGTGATCGCGACGGCGCTGGTGCTCGGAGCGGTGTTCGTCCCGGTGGCGGTCTTTCCCGGCACCACCGGCCGCCTCTACCAGCAATTCGCGCTGACCATCGCCATTTCCGTGATTATCTCCGCCTTCAACGCCATGTCGCTAAGCCCGGCGCTGGCGGCGAAACTGTTGAAGCCGCAAAAAGCATCGCACGGGCCGCTGCGAAAATTTTTCGATTGGTTCAACCGCATCTTCGACAAGGCGCGGAACAAATATGTGGCCGTGGCGGGCGTGCTGATTCGCAAAACGGTGATGAGCGTGATTTTTTTGCTCCTCATCGGCGGCTCGGCGATTTTTCTCGGTTCCCGGCTGCCCACCTCGTTTTTGCCGGAGGAAGACCAGGGCTATGCGTTTGTGAATGTGCAATTGCCCTACGCCGCATCGCTCGAACGCACGGACGCCGTCTGCCGCAAGGTCGAAGCCATTCTGAAAGACACTCCCGGCGTCCAGTATTACACGACCGTCCTTGGCTTCAGCCTGCAAAGCCAGGTGCAGGCCACTTACAACGCGTTTTTTTTCGTGACGTTAAAGCCCTGGAACCAGCGCAAGAAGGCGGCGGAACAAATGATG
>DATASG010000373.1:0-5126 GCA_036269295.1 Vicinamibacterales bacterium
TGGTGGACGTTCCGGCGCGCGGCGAAACAGAGCGCGCAGTTCCTGGAAGTGTTCCGCCGCAGCAACAAGTTCTCCGAAGTGCAGGCGGTGTGCCGATCGCTCGGCGACAGCCCGCTGGTCGGCCTCTTTCAGACCGGCTACGCGGAGCTCACGGCGCAGCTGCGGCAGGCGGCGCCAGGCGAGGCCGGGAACGAACCCAATCCGCGCGCGCCCGGCGGACGTCCTACCCTGAAGAGCCTGCCGGCGGTGGACCGCGCATTGCTTCGTGCATCTGCCGTAGAGGTCAACAAGCTCGAGACCTACGTCTCCTTCCTGGCCACGGTCGCGAGCATGGGACCCTTCGTCGGCCTGTTCGGGACGGTGGTGGGCATCATGAACGCGTTCAACCAGATTGGCGTCACCGGCTCGACGAGCCTCCAGGCGGTCGGCGGGCCGATCGCTGAAGCCCTGATCGCGACCGCCGCGGGCCTCGCCGCCGCCATCCCTGCCGTGGTGTTCTACAACCTCCTGTCCGGACGGGTGAAGCTCTTCGCCTCCGAGATGGACGACTTCGCGATGGAATTCCTCAACATCTGCGAGAGGAACTTCACGTAATGCCGAAGCTGGGGCCGGCGACCAGCAGTGCGCCGCCGCGATCCGGACGCGGACGGCGCGTGACCACCTCGCTTGCCGAAATCAACGTCGTGCCGCTGGTCGACGTCATGCTGGTGCTGCTGATCATCTTCATGGTCGCGGCGCCGATGATCCAGCGCGGCATCGACGTGAAGCTGCCGCAGTCGCGGCGCGCGGCGGCGGTCACCGGCGAGCGCATCGAGATCACCATTCCGGACACCATCCGCCAGTCGAGCCTGGTTTTTCTCGGCAAGGAACAGATCAAGCTGAGCAACCTGCAGGAGCGCGTCCGGCAGAAGTTGGAAACCAGCGCCGGCAAGGAGGTGTTCCTTCGCGGCGACTCGTCGGTCCAATATCAGGATCTGATGAACGTGATCGATGCGCTGAAGGCGGCGGGCGTCCAGAATATCGGCATGGTGACCAGAATGCCGAGCGAACGCTGATGGAGGTCACCGACATCCTGCGCGATCGGATGCAGGCGCCCGCGGGCCTGCAGAAGATGGTATCGCTGTCGATCGCCCTGCACGTGCTGCTCGGCGCGGCGCTGATCGTCTCGCGCGGCGGCTTCCTCGCCCGCCACGATGCGCCGGCGACGCTGATGACGATTTCGCTGAGCGGCAGCGCCGGGCCGGAGAACGGCGGCATGACGACGATCGGCGGACGCCCGATCCAGGCGGTGACACCGCCCGAGGAGGCGAAGCGCGAGGCGGTGCGGGCGCCGGCGGCGAAAACGCCCGAGATGACCGTGCCGCTGCCAAACGCGAGAACGGTGAAGGCGGCGCCCTCGGTGGCGGTGAAGCAGGCGCCGGACGAGGCGCGCGGGCGGACGCCGACCAAAGGCAAGGAGCCGGCGTTCGGCAGCGCAATCGCGGACACCGGCGTCCGCGGCCAGGGCTTCGGCCTCTCGACCGGCGGCGGCGCCGGCAGCGGGTCGTCGCTCGAGATCACCGGCGACTTCTGCTGTCCGGAGTACCTCGCCACGATGATCATGCGCATCCGCTCGGCGTGGAACCAGAACCAGGGCGGCGCGCGCGGCACCAGCTTGATCCGCTTCACCATTCAGCGCGACGGCACGATCACCGGCCCGACCATCTTCCAGCAGAGCGGGACGGTGACGCTGGACACCGCCGCGCTTCGCGCCGTGGTGGCGACCCGCACGCTGCCGCCGCTGCCCGACGCCTATCCCAACCCGACGCTGACCATGCGTTTGAGCTTTCTATACCAATGACCAAATCCATCATTCCCGGCGTGCTCGCGATCGCTGTGCTGACGGCGTGGCCGCAGGCGCAACAACCTGCCCAGCCGCCCGCGCCACAGCAGCCGAGCGAAGTCGCAACCGCGATTACCACCGAAGGAGGCGGGGCACCCCGCCTGGCGGTCCCCGAGTTCCTGCCGCTGTCGAGCGATGCCGAAACCGTCGCGACCGCGAAGACGATCAGCCAGGTGCTGTGGGACGACCTGAACTTCGAGCGCGAGTTCGCGTTCATCCCGCGCGACGTCTACAGTTCGATTCCGAAGGCGACCTCCTTCACCGACGTGCCGTTCGATCGATGGCGGGAGGTGGCTGCCGATGCCGTCATCGTCGGCACGGTTCAAAAAGTGAGCGCCGGTTTCCGGGTCGAGATGAAGCTGTTCAACGTGCGAACCCAGCAGGCAGTGTACCCGCGGCAGTACGACGGCTCGAACGCGCGGCTGTTCGCCCACACCATCTCGGACGAGATCCACCAGTCACAGCGGGCGTTGAACGGCGTCGCCCGGTCGCGGCTCACCTTCGATTCCGATCGCGACGGCGAGAAGATGTCCGGGACGGTGCAATCGCGCAGCATCAAGGAGATCTACATCTCCGACTACGACGGCGAGAACCAGAAGCGCGTGACCGTGGGCAGGACGCTGAACATCGCGCCGCGCTGGTCGCCCGACACGCGCTCGATCGCGTACACGTCGTACCGCCGCGGCGGCGCGAACATCTTCATCTCCAATATCTTTCAGGGGACGCTCGAAGAGGTGACCAAGGGCGACAAGGTCGGCGAGAACTGGCTGCCGGCGTGGTCGCCCGACGGCACCAAGCTCGCCTTCAGCTCGACGCGCGACGGCAACCCTGAGATCTACGTGGTCAACCGCGACGGATCCGGCCTCCGCCGTCTGACCAACAACCCGAGCATCGACATCACCCCGACCTGGTCACCCTCGGGCACCCAGATCGCGTTCACCTCCGACCGCAGCGGCAGCCCGCAAATCTACGTCGTCGGGGTCGACGGCCTGAACCTGTCGAAGAAGACATCGGAGTCGTACTGCGATCGTCCAACCTGGTCGCCGGCGCCGTTCAACGAGATTGCGTTCGCGTCGCGCAGCGGTCCGGGCTTCGACATCAAGGTGCTCGACCTCTCGACCGGCGTCACCAAAGCGCTCACCTTCGGCGAAGGCACGAACGAAAGCCCGGCCTTCTCGCCCAACGGGCGCCACATCGTGTTCACGTCCACCCGATCCGGCAAGGCGCAGGTCTTCACCATGGCGCGCGACGGGAAGAACGTGCGGCAGATTACCAAGACGGGCAACAACGAAAAACCGGACTGGTCCAAATGACTGGAGAATCCACGATGACAGCGGCTCGCTCGATAGCTACACTGGTCGCCGCGGCGGCGCTCATCACCGCGGTCGCCTGCGGCAAGAAAACCCCACCGGTCGCGCGCCCTGCTCCGCCGCCACCGGCGAGCACGGGCCCGACCGCGCCGTCTCGGCCTCCCGCGCCGCCCGAGCCGGTTCGTGAGCCGACGCTGGTGCCGCCCGAACCGGTGCGCGACGATGCGATTTCGTCGGCATCGCTCGACGACCTGAACAAGAACTCACCGCTCAAGCCGGTGTATTTCGAGCTGGACAGCAGCGACCTGACGGCGGCGAACCAGAAGACGCTGGACGAAGACGCGGCGCTGCTCAAGCGTTACACCAGCTGGACCGTGACGGTCGAAGGACACTGCGACGAGCGCGGCACAGCCGAGTACAATCTGGCGTTGGGCGAACGTCGCGCCATCGCGGCGCGGGCGTATCTCATCTCGCTGGGGATCGCCGCCGATCGGCTGCGGACCGTCAGCTACGGGAAGGAATTCCCGTTCGATCCAGGTCATGACGAATCGGCGTTCGCCAAGAACCGCCGCGCCCACTTCGTCATCACCACGAAGTGAGCCTATGACTCAGAAAGCCTTCGCCGCCGCGCTCGCCGTGATCTTTCTCGCCGCGGCGTCGCCCGCGCGCGCCGCCAACAAGGAGCATCAGCAGATGATGGCGGACCTGCGCATGCTCCAGGAGCAGGCGCAGCTGCTGCAGAACCTGATCGGCTCGGTCACCGACGCGCTCAAGGCGGTCAACGCCCGCCTCGACCAGCAGGGCGAGACCACGCGCAAGGCGTTCGCGGATCAGAAGCTGGTGATCGACAACCTGTCCAACGACGTCCGCGTGATCCGGGAAAAGCTCGACGACAACAACGTGCGCGTCGGCTCGCTGACGCAGGAAGTCGAGGCGCTGCGCAACTCGCTGCAGCAGTCGGCCGCGCGCCCGTCCGGCACCAACGACGCCGCCGATCCGCAGCCCGGCGGCGGCGCGGCGGCGCCTGCGGGCGGCGGCACTCCGTCCGCCGGCATCGGCGTCTCGCCGCAGAAACTGTTCGACTCGGCGATGGGCGATTACTACTCGGGCGCCTACGATCTGGCGATCCTGGGATTCAGCGATTACATCCGGAGCTTTCCGAAGGCCGATCTCGCCGCCGCCGCGCAGGTGAACATCTGCATGGCGTACCTGCAGGACGGCAAGAACGACAAGGCGGTCGAGGCCTGCGACCTGGCCATCCGCACCTATCCCAACGCCGACAAGATTCCGGATGCCTACTATCGCAAGGGACTGGCGCTGCAGAACCTGCGCGATCTGAACGGCGCCCGCGAAGCGTGGGAGCACGTGGCGAAAACGGATCCGGACAGCGCCGCGGGACGGCTCGCGAAGCAGCGGCTCGAACAGATCAAGCGGCCGAACTAGGGTAGAATCATCGGCTTATGGGAAGCGTGAACAAGGTGATCCTGGTCGGCAACCTCGGACGCGATGCCGAGTTGCGCTATACGCCTGGCGGCGCCGCCGTGGCGACGCTCAACATGGCCACCACCGAAGTGTGGACCGACAAGGGCGGCCAGCGGCAGGAAAAAACCGAGTGGCATCGGGTCGTGTTCTGGGGCAAGGTCGCCGAGTCGCTGACCGAGTACCTCACGAAGGGCAAGCAGGTCTATGTCGAAGGGCGTCTCGAGACGCGCCAGTGGAACGACAAGGACGGCAACAAGCGCTACACCACCGAGATCAAGGGTGACAAGATCGTCCTTCTCGGGGGCGGCGGCGGTCAGCGCGGCGGCGGCGCCTCGCGCGGCAGCGGCGCGGGCGAAGAGAGCATGGGCGGCGGTCAGCCGTCGCACGGCTCAGATATCCCGGACACGCCCCTCACCGACGACGATATACCGTTTTGAACTTAAGGATTTGAG
>DATASG010000374.1:0-6029 GCA_036269295.1 Vicinamibacterales bacterium
CTTCCACCGATTCCGAGAGGTGGATGCTGCACGGCATGAACGGATCGCGGTCGACCGCCTGCCGGATGGCGCGCATGACCAGCGGCGCCACCGAGTACGGGGCGTGCGCGGCCAGCCCGGCCCGCACCCGCTCGGTCTGCGGCAGCGCGCTGAGATCGGTCATCGCCTTCGCGACCACGCCGGCGGGGTCGGGAGTGTTGAAGCGGATCAGCTCGTAGAACACCACCGCCGCCAGGCTGCTGCGCGAGAGTGGGCCGAAGGTGACGAGCGTGTTGCTGATGTCGCCGACGATCGCGGTCCCGCAGGCCACCGCCTCGGCGATCGCGTCATCCACGGCGTCCAGGATCTCCTTGGCGCCCGAATCCGGACGCTCCCGCCGCGCCTTCATGACGCCGCGGACCCAGGTGACGAACTGTGATGCCGGCGGCACCTGGTCACGAAGATACGACAGCTCCAGGTGCGTGTGAGCGTTGACCAGACCGGGCAGCACTGCGACGTCGCCGAGGTCGACCACGGCCGCGCCATCCGAGAGCACCCGCTTCCCCGCCGAGCCAAGCGCCACCACGCGGCCGTGGTCGACGGCTAGCCAGCCGTCGCGGATCGGCGGCTCGCTGATCGGCAGAATCCAGGACGCGTGATAGCGAATCAGTCGCTTCCTACGTCCCGTCCTGGAATCCTGCAATTTCGCCTTCCTGCAATCTCTCCTGCTTGCCCGTTCGGCTCCGCGCCGGATACAACCGGAGCTCGGCGGGCATCGTGGCAGCGGCGCCGTCTTCGCGCGCCGTGGCCAACTCGAGCATCCGCGGCACCTCGCGCTCGCGGAAGATCGGGCCGCCGAGGATGTCGTAGTGCATGTTGCGGCGTCTGGCCGTGAAGCCGGCGTCCTCGATGTTGCGGACGATCTCGACCTCGTCCATGCAGTAGGCGGCGCCAGCGGCGCGGACCACGTTCTCTTCGATCATCACGCTGCCCATGTCATTGGCGCCGAACGCCAGGCTCAACTGCCCCACTTTGCCGCCCTGCGTCACCCACGACGCCTGCAGGTTGTCGAAGTTGTCGAGGACAATCCGCGCCAGGGCGAGCGTGCGGAGGTAGTCGATCCCGGTGGCCTCCGATCCGGCGAGCTCGGTGTGATCGGGCTGGTAGCTCCAGGTGATGAACGCGGTGAAGCCTCCGGTCTCGTCCTGCAGGGCCCGCAGGCGGAGCAGGTGCTCCAGCCGCTCCTCCTCGGTCTCGACCGTGCCGTACATCATTGTCGCCGTGGTACGGAGACCGGCACGGTGCGCGTGGCGCATGACGTCGAGCCATTCGTCGGCGGTTGCCTTGCCGTAGCAGTGAAGGGCCTTGCGTACCCGGTCGACGAGAATCTCGGCGCCGCCGCCGGGAATGCTGTCGAGCCCCGCCGCGATCAGCCGATCGATAACCGCCGAGACCGGCAGCTGTGACAGCCGCGAGATGTGGATCACCTCGGGGGGCGAGAGCGCGTGCAGCTTGAAGGCAGGGTACCGCGCCTTGATCGCCCGGAACAGATCCTCGTACCAGGAGAGCGGCAGATCGGGGTTGTGGCCGCCCTGCATCAGGACCTGCACGCCACCTACCGCGATCGTCTCGTCGATCTTCCGGAACAGCTCCTCGAAGCCGAGCACGTAGCCCTCAGGCGATCCGACGTCGCGGTAGAAGGCGCAGAAGGTGCACTTCGCGACGCAGACGTTGGTGTAGTTGACGTTGCGATCGATGATGTAGGTGACGAGGCCGTCCGGGTGTTTTCGCGCGCGGATGCCGTCGGCGAGCCGGCCGAGCAGCGCGGTCGGCGCATGGCGGTACAGGTCCAGCGCCTCCTCTGCCGAGAGGCGCCCGTCGGCCCGCACCTTGTCCGCGATGTGCTCTATGTTCATCGTCACGGCAGAGTTCGCCTGCCTTTAGAAGAAGCGCAGCGTCCCGTCGAACGGGGCGAGACCGAGCTCCGCGGCATATCGATAGAACGTCCGCAGCCCCTCGAGCTCCTCGTCACCGAGGACGTACCGGATATTATCGCGCAGGTAGCGCCTGGCGATAGCCTGCAGACCGGGGTCGTCCGGGTAATACGAGCGTGCCACTTCGTCAGACTCGGCGACGCCCTGATCCCGGGCTTGCTGCAGGAGACGGACGTCCTCGGCGCTGATCGCGCCGGGCCAGCCCGCCCACACCGCGTAGACGAAGGGCAGGCCGGTCTCCTGCGTCCAGAGTGCTCCGAGGTCAATCTTCCGTATCGCGGAATGCGGGCTGCCCTCGGGCTGAGGCTCTCGAAGCCCGGATTGCGGGTTCAGGAACAGCGCCATGTCGCCGATGATCAGCGCCGCGTCCGCGCGCGCCAGCATCGCGTCGAGATCCGGCGCCATCGGCATTGCCGAAGGGGTCGCGCCGAACGCGCGCCGGAGCAGCACCATCGAGAGCGCGACCGACGTGCGCGAGCTCGTGTCCATTGCGATCGTCCGGATGTCGCGCGGCTCGAGGCGGGTGTAAATCGCCACCGACGCCACCGGCCCTCGCGACGTCACCGCCGGGCCGGGCACGAACGCGTACGGCTGCGGCCCGCGCAGGTACTCGATCGACGGAATCAGCCCGACGTCGATGCTGTGGGCGTGCAGGAGCCTGGCGCATTCGGAAGGGATGTCGTAGCGCAGCGCGAAGCGCGGCTCCCGATCGAGGCCGTAAACCAGCGGACGCGCGTTGAGGTACCCCACCGCGCCAAGGCGAACCGGCGTCACCGGCTGAGATCCAGTGTTCTCTGTGTCTCAGCGTCTCTGTGGCACTTACTCTCTGTGCCCTCTGTCATCCGCTGTGTCCTTGCGAGAGCACCTCGAAACGGCCATTGCGTTCGACCGGCTGCTGCCCGGCGGCGAGGATGTTGCGGCGGATTTCTTCGAGCGGCGCCCGCCGGCGGCCCTCGGCGGCGTCGTCTTCCGCCGACACTCCGTCCACGTCGTCGGCGCCGACGGTGAGCGCGACCTGCGCCAGCTTGGGGCCGTACAGCGACCAGTCCACCTGGATCGACGGCACGTTGTCGCAGACCAGGCGCGCCAGCGCCACGTGCTTGACGTCCTCGAAGCCGGTGGTCGGCGCCGCGGGGTTGACCCGGCGCGGAAGCGGCGCGAACGCGCGCACGACCGCGACCGTGCGCTGCAGCTCGGCGACCGCTCTGAGGAGCGGCAGCGGATCGGCCGACGCGAGCGTCTCCACCGTCAACCGCGCCAACGACAGGCCGGCGATGTTCACTTCCTCGATCGATCGCCGCGGATCGCGCAGGCGATCCATCGGCGCGTCGGCGACGAGCTCGAGGCCGGCGGCGCGCAGCTCCTCGAGCAGCGCGCGGAGGGTGACGCTTTCACGCGCGGCCAGCAGCTCGAGATCGCCGAGGGAAAAGCCGGTAACCACCGCCCCTGCCGCCGCCGACGCGACCTCGCGGACGCGCGCGACCGCTGCGGCGCGGCTGTCCGGGACGCCGACGATACGCAGCTCGCCCGCGGAAGGCGGCCGGACCACCGCCGCGCCGATGTCCGCAGATGCGCTCGCGACCCGCACGAACGTCGTCTCGGCGCCGTGGCGCTGGCGTCTGAGATCGTCGGCGAGCATGCCGATGCTGATGATGTCGTGCGAGGTGGCGAGACTGGTTAGTTCCGCGGCGGAGATCACGAGTGCAGCACGGTGATGGTGTAGGCGGCAGGCTCCACGAGATTGCCGAGATCGAAAATCGTCACGCAGTACGAGCCTGGCACGGTCGCGGTGCCGGAGAGCAGCACGCTCTGACCCGCCACCGCGGTGATGCGGTCGATGACGCTGCAGCTGCCGCCACTGGGTGTTCCCACCCCGATTCCAACCGAGGCGCCCGGAACGAGGCTGGCCAAGGTGATCTTGACGCCGCCGATCGTGGCGACCGTGAACTGATGCGTGTTGACGCCGGAAACCAGCAGCGTATCGCTGAAGGTATCGGTCGTCGTGGGAACGGCCGGCACCGGCGTGGCCGGCGCCACGGGATCGGCGCACCCAGCGATGACCAGCGCCGCTCCTAGAACTACCCAAAGACCGGGTAATCCGCATAATCCGCGTAATCCGCGTAATCCGTGTAACCGCTTCATCTGTTCTTAGTCTATGACACGGTTGGACCGAAGACCAACCCGAGCCCGACGGCGATCGCCACCGCCAGCGCCCAACCGAGGCCGCACACCGCCACGGCGCGGGCCGTGCTCTTGTAATCGAGCGCCTGCCGCACCGCCACGACCATCGCCACCAGCATCCAGATGGCCGTGATCGCGAACGCGGGAATCGCCGCGCCAGGGACAATGCCGAAGATCCGCAGCATCCCCGGCGCCGCCGAGAAACCGATGGTCCGCAGCAACTCGCCGACGTCCGACTGCGTCTCGTCTTCCGGCAACAGCCTGACGCCGATTTGATACGTCAGGAGGGCCCAGCACATCCAGGCGATGAGCGACACCGCGCTGATGAACACCATGCTCTGTGGGGAGCCGCTGCCCAGACCACGGGCGCCAATGCCGGCACCCACACTGGATAGGACGACCACGAGGAGCGCCTGGCCGGTTGCGGAGCGATCTGCCTCGACTTCCTCGTAGGTGACCGGATCGATGGCGAGGGCGCCGATGAGCCGCATGACGAACGGCGTGCGCGCGGTGGGGGTAGCCATGCCTGACCTCCTGCAAGGAGCTTGCTAGTCGCCTGTCCAGATTTCTGCGTTTGTACGTCGGGTTACCGGTCGGCGCGCCCCTCCATTACCTCGTACATGCGGGAAACCGCCGGTAAATTGACGCCCGGACCGGTAATCGCCGGGTAGTGCGCCTTGTGCGCGGTCATGTCGATGCGTCTGGCCGCGTCGGCGGCAGACACCTGCTGCTCGTGCAGGGCGGCCCCCTGCTTCCAGAGATCGCGCAGGTACGACTGGAACCAGTCGATCCGCTCCTTGCCCTTGAACGGATCGCCGTGGCCCGGGATGACGTCCACGAAGTCGATCGGCTTCAGTTTTTCGAGCGCCTCGGGCCACTCGTTGAGGTAGCCGTCGATCAGGTTGGCGACGTCGTGCACCAGGAGATCGCCGGAGCACAGCACTTTCTCCCTTGGCAGGTAGACGACGATGTCGCCGCCGGTGTGTCCGTGGCCCAGATACAGCAGACGGATCTCGCGGTCGCCACGGAACAGGGTCATGTGATCGACGAGCGTGACGTTGGGCGGCGTCACTCGAAGCTCCTTGAGGCTGTTGGCGAACGCGGTCTGAACTCGGACCTGCTGCGCCCCGCGCGCTTTCAAGGCCGGATCCGTCTCCGCCGCCGCGCGTGCCGTGAGATCGTCCAGCTGCCTTGGCAGGGTCTTGAGAAGATCGGCGAACATCCCTTTCTCGAGCACATCGCCGGTGAGCTTCCGGCGCGTGAACTCGTGGCCGATGATGTCGACGCCAGGGGGAAAGGCCTGGTTGCCGTTGGTGTGGTCGTAGTGGAAGTGCGTGTTGATCAGGAAGCGGACCGGCTTGTCGGTGATCGCCTTGAGCTCCTGCAGCATCGCTCGCCCGGACTCCGGCGAGATGTGCGAGTCGACGATCATGACCTCGTCTCGATTGACGATGACCGCGGAGTTGGAGCCGACGTTCATCGACCCGGTGCCGATGGCGCTGTAAACGCCCGGGACGATCTCGGTGAACCTGTAGGCCGCCGCTGGCGACGGCGCCTGCGCGTGGAACACCGCCGCGCTCACGGCGGTGGCGGCGCAGATCAGGGCGAATCGAGTGCCGTTCATCGGCAGAGTATATCGAAGCTCGCACCTCGGACCTCGCACCTCGCACCCGGCACGCCGCACCCGCACCTCGCACCCCGCACCCCAGTGCACTACGATGTAGTCACACCATGAGCCTTGCCGTCTATCGCGCCGACATCGAACGCGTTTATCCTGTCATCGCGCCGCACATCCGGCGGACGCCGATCGTCCAGATCAGCGGCGCCGACTTCGGTCTGTCGCCATTTGCGCTGACGCTCAAGCTCGAACAATTG
>DATASG010000375.1:0-4958 GCA_036269295.1 Vicinamibacterales bacterium
TCCCCAGCGCCGCCTCCGCCACCTTGCCCGTGATCCCCTTGGAGAAGACGTCGACCAGCATCAGGTGGTTGTCGGTGCCGCCGCTCACGAGACGGAAGCCGGCGTTCGTCAACACCCCGGCGAGGTGCTTCGCGTTGGCGACGATCTGCTTCTGGTAGTCGATGAACCCGGGCTCGGCGGCTTCCTTGAAGCAGACCGCCTTGGCCGCGATGATGTGCATCAGCGGCCCGCCCTGCACGCCGGGAAACACCGTGCGGTCGAGATCCTTGGCGTATTTCTCGCGGCACAGCACCAGGCCGCCGCGCGGTCCGCGCAGCGTCTTGTGCGTCGTCGTGGTGACGAAGTCGGAGTGCGGCACCGGGCTCGGGTGCACGCCGGCTGCCACCAGGCCCGCGATGTGCGCCATGTCGGTGAAGACCGGGGCGCCGATGCGATCCGCCGCGATGCGAATGCGCGCGAAGTCGATCACCCGAGGATACGCGCTCGCGCCGACGATGATCATCTTCGGCTTGTGCTGGTCGGCGAGCCGATCGATCTCGTCATAGTCGATCCGCTCGTCGGACTGGCGCACCCCGTAAGGCACGATCGTGTACAGCTTGCCGGAAAAGTTGAGCGGGTGGCCGTGTGTCAGGTGGCCGCCGTGCGCGAGGTTCATCCCCAGGACGGTGTCGCCCGGCTTCAGCAGCGTCAAGTAGACCGCCATGTTCGCCTGCGCGCCCGAGTGCGGCTGGACGTTGGCGTGCTCGGCGCCGAACAGCGCCGTGGCGCGGGCGATCGCCGCGCGCTCGGCGATGTCGACGATCTCGCAGCCGCCGTAGTAGCGCTTGCCGGGGTAGCCCTCCGCATACTTGTTGGTCAGCACCGAGCCGGCCGCGGCGAGGACCGCTTCGCTGACAAAATTCTCGGACGCAATCAGCTCGAGGCCGCTGTTCTGGCGGTGGCGCTCGTCGCGCAGCACCGCGGCGATTTCGGGATCGGTTTCGGCGAGTGTGCGCCACATCGCCGGGGTCGTCGTGTTGGTGGCCATGCTTGTGTTCGCTCGGCTGTCGCGCGGCGCTTCAGGCCCGCGATCGGTCTGCCTCGGTTATCTGGTCGATGCGCCGCTGATGGCGGCCGCCCTCGAACGCGGTGTCCAGCCACAGCGCCAGGATCTCGTCCGCCAGCCCGAAGGCGACGATGCGGCCGCCCATGGAGAGTACGTTGGCGTCGTTGTGCTGGCGCGAGAGGCGGGCGGTGTAGAGATCATTGCAGAGCGCGGCGCGGATGCCGGCGACCTTGTTTGCCGCAATCTGCTCGCCCTGACCGCTGCCGCCGAGGACGATGCCGCGATCGGCGCGCCCCTCGGCGACGGTGCGGCCGACGGCAATGCAGATCGGCGGGTAGTCGACCGACGCCTCGCTGTTGGTGCCGTGATCGTCGACGGAGTGCCCGAGCGTCGCCAGCGTCTGCTTCAGGTGTTCCTTGAGCACGAAGCCGGCGTGATCGGCGCCGATAGCGATACGCACGGACAAGATTGTACTGTACGCTCGCAGCCGAACGTGATGATTCCAGGCGTCGTGATTTCCGCGCGGGGTGAAGAGCGCTTGAGGGGCGGCCATCCGTGGATCTATCGCGCCGATGTGGCCGACGTCCGCGCCGCCGCTGGCGATATCGTCCAGGTGCGCAGCCCGCGCGGCCAGACGCTGGGCTCGGCGCTGTTCAGCGACCGATCGCAGATCACGCTGCGGATGCTGACCTACGGCGAGACCATCGCCGACGAGTCGCTGGTGCGGCGCCGCATCGACGCCTCGATTGCGTTCCGCGAATCGCTGGCGATCGACGCCACCGCCTACCGGCTGGTCCACGGCGAAGCCGACCTGCTGCCGTCGCTGATCGTAGATCGCTACGGCGATTACGTCGTCGTGCAGGCGTTGTCGCAGGGCATGGACCGGCTGCTGCCGGTGGTGGTCTCGGCGCTGACCGAGCGGCTCGGCCCACGGGGCATCCTGGCGCGCAACGATCCCCGGGCCCGGACGCTCGACGGCCTCGAGCAGCGCGTGGACGTGCTCGCCGGCGAGGTGCCCGACAGGGTCACGATCGCCGAAACCGGGGTGTGGTACGACGTCGATCTCCGTCACGGCCAGAAAACAGGGCTGTTTCTCGATCAACGCGAGAACCGGGCGGCGGCCGCCGCTTACGCCCGCGGCCGGATGCTCGACTGCTTCAGCTATAACGGCGGCTTCGCGCTGGTGATGGGACGCCGTTGCGACGAGACCATCGCCTTCGACGTGTCCGAGGAGGCGGTGGCGCGGATCAGGCAGAACGCCGCGCGTAACAATGTCGCGATCGACGCCCGCGTCGGCAACGTGTTCGACGAGCTGCGCGGAATGGACCGGATCGGCGAGCGGTTCGACACCATCGTCCTCGATCCGCCGGCCTTTGCCAAGAACAAGGCCGCGGTCACCAACGCGCGGGCCGGCTACAAGGAAATCAACCTGCGGGCGCTGAAACTGCTCAAGCCGGGGGGGACGTTGGTGACCTGCAGTTGTTCCTACAACATCAATGAGGCGGCCTTCGCCGAAATCGTCTACGACGCGAGCGTCGATGCGCAGGCGCATGTGACCGTGGTCGAGAAGCGGATGCAGGGCCGCGATCACCCGGTGCTGCTCGGCGTGCCCGAAACCTACTATCTCAAATGCTTCATTCTCAGAAAGCTCGCCTAACCGCGCGGCAGGCAATCCGCGTCCTGGAACGGATGGGTCGCCCGGCTGGAGATTTCGATTCCAGCCGCTACTTCCGAGGCCCGATCGACTTCGGCTTCTTCAACGTCGGCACTGCCCAGGTGCGCAAGCTGGCCAGGTCCATTCACGCCGAGCGCAAGGCCGACTGGTCGATCGATGACGCGATGGAGTTTGCCGACCAGCTGATCGTCGATCGCCATCTCGAGGCCAAGGCCCTCGGGATCGAGGTCGTCGCGCGCTATCGACGTGATTTCACGCCGCGTCTGCTGACGCGATGGAAAGGCTGGCTCACCCGCAACCACTCTGCCAACTGGGCGACGACCGATGCCATCTGCGGCGTCCTGATCGGCCCGCTGCTGCTGCAGAGCCCGGAGCTCGGCGCACGCTTGCGCACCTGGTCAGTCGACCGCAACATGTGGGTGCGCCGCGCGTCGATCGTCGGCCTCATTGGGTGCGCCCGCCGCGGCAAGTCGCTCGATCTCGTCTACGCTATCGCCCGGCGCCTGCACCCGGACCGGGAAGACCTGATTCAGAAAGCGGTGGGGTGGGCGCTCCGCGAGGCCGGCAAGACCGACATGCCGCGCCTTGAGCGCTACCTTCGCGCCAACGGCCGTGCGATTCCACGCACCACCTTTCGCTACGCGATCGAGCGGTTCCCCGAGGCGAAGCGTCGCGCGCTGATGGCACTGTAGGTTAAGAATCAGGAATTGGGAATCTGGAATCAAAGGACCGAAGACCGTATGGGGGCAGAAGCGACGTGCACGATGCGGTTCAAGGGCCAGGTGGCGACGGGAAAGGCGCGGCTCGAAACCGACGTGCTTCAGTTTCGCGGCGGCGATCTGAAGCTGTCGATTCCATTCCGGCAGATGTCGAAGGTGACGGCGCGCGGCGGCACGCTGAGGGTGACGTTCCCGGATGGCGCCGCCTCGTTCGACCTCGGCGCCGCAGCGCCAAAATGGGCAGACAAGATTCTGCACCCGCCGTCGCGGCTTCAGAAGATCGGCGTCAAACCCGAATGGCGCGCTTCCGCAATCGGTGTCGCCGATACCGGATTCCTGAAGGAACTGGAAGCCGGCATCGCGATGCTCTCCATTGGCCGCGTCCTCGCCGCGAGCGACGCCATCTTCTACGGCGTCAGCAAGGAAGCCGAGCTGGCCCGTCTCGAGAAACTGAAGGCGTCGCTCAAGCCCGACGGCGCGCTCTGGATTATCCGCCCCAAGGGCCGTCCCGATATTTCCGAGCGCGCGACGATGGCGGCGGGGAAGGCGGCGGGGCTTGTGGACGTGAAGGTGGTCGCCTTCTCGGCGACACACACCGCCGAGAAGTTCGTCATTCCGGTCGCCCTGAGGACATCCATCTGACGCCCGCGGCCCGCCGCGCCGTTGTGCCATGGTTGGTCGCCGCCGCCGCTTACAGTGCCGTCACCGTCCTGTTCATGTGGCCGGTGGTCACCCATCTGTCGTCGGCGTGGCCGCATGACGGCATCGATTCCGCGCTCACCGCCGCGATCCTGGCGTGGGACGCGCACGCGTGGCCGATGACGCAGGCATGGTGGGACGCGCCCATGTTCTGGCCCTCACACGGCGCGCTCGCGATGGCAGAACACCTGCTCGGCATCAGCGTGTTGACGACGCCGCTGCAATGGGCCGGCGCCTCGCCGCTGACCGCGCACAACATCGCCTTCCTGGTTGCCTTTCCTCTCACCGCGCTCGCCGCGCACGCGCTCGTGTTCGTCTGCGTCAAGCGCCACGACGCCGCATTCCTCGGCGGATGCATCTTCGGCTTCAACCCCTACCGCATGGCCCAGATCGCCCATCTTCAGATGCTGTGGGCGTTCGGTATGCCGCTGGCGCTGATGGCGCTGCACAAGTTCCTCGAGCGGAGCCACCGCCGCTGGCTCGTCGTCTTTGGGCTGGCTTGGCTCGCCCAGGCGTCGTTCAACGGCTACTTCATGCTGTTCCTGCCGGTTCTGCTCGCCGGCTGGACAATCTGGTTTGCCAGAGAACCAGGGCGGCTCGGCGCGATTGCGGCGGCATGGATGGCGGCGACCATCCCGCTCGTGCCGCTGCTCGTGGGCTACTCGAGATTCCATGCCGCGACCGGGATGAGCCGCACGATCAAGGAAATCGAGTCGTTCAGCGCCGACGTGACGTCGTTGTTCACGGCCTCGCCGGACATGGTCGTCTGGCATCGCCTGTCGGTGTCGAGGTCGTTGCCGGAAGGAGAACTGTTTCCCGG